>NZ_JBWBWM010000016.1:0-194648 GCF_056174665.1 Bradyrhizobium sp. WYCCWR15520 | reverse complement strand
ATCGAAAATGAAGCAAAATCGCCTCCGAGACACCGCCTACGGCGTCGTTCAGACCTCGGAAGTCGCCGCATCCTCGCGCCGATCAAGAAAATCGCTCCTGCAATCAGCTTTTTCAGCAGCCTGCTAGTCGGAATCCGCCGATCTGGATGCAACGTCGCGCAAAGTTTGCGGATGAGGAATGACGCTTGTCATTTAGAATGCGGCTTGATCTCGAAGAGATCGCGTCAAGATCACTGCAATTCGCGTTTTGAAGTCCGTCAACTACATCGTCGATCGGTACTGCGATGCCGAAACTCGCCAAGGCAGAATCACGTGCATTGCGTGCAACGAGTAAGGCAGGCTCACCGCGGATTGCGCGGCGAGAGAATGTGACGTTCCGGTCTGATGAGGACGTCACGCCTTTGTGATGGGGCAGATCGAAACAATTTTTAATGAATGAAGTAGAGCCCTGACTTGAGTTTAATCACCCGTTCATTGTGCACTCGGAAAAGTGCAAGTCATCAGTATTGCCTTGCACGGAATAGGGGTTGCGTACCGTGCCCCACCAACGCGCGTGCTTCACCCATGAAGCTTCTTTCTCCAGCGCAGTGCAGGCTGACACATATCGTGATTGCGAGACGGCTTTCAATTATGAAGCGGCGCTAATCGAGTGCGCCGCCGGGTCGCAGTTTGCCGTCGGGGAGATCTATGCCCGGGAGAAGGACAAGTTACGCGCGGTGGCGCACCGGATTGTCCACGACAGGTCGCGCGCGGAGGACGTCATTCACGATGCATTCGCGCAGATTCTCCGATGCGCCAAAGACTTCGACCCTGCACGCGGATCCGCGCGGGGCTGGATCTACGCGATCGTCCGCCACACAGCACTCAGGATGCAGAAGAATGCTAGGCGGGAACTCGCGCTCGAGGACTACACGCTGAACGCCATCTGCGAACGTGAACGGACGGCACCGAACCCCGCGTCGGGCATCCCGGACAGCATGACGTTACGGACGATGCTCGATCAACTCGAGCCAAAGCGCCGCGCGAGCCTGCTTCTGGCGATCATCGATGGGCGCACGCATGAGGAGATCGCCCAATACCTCCGGGTTCCGGTCGGAACGGTCAAGGCCTGGATCCGGAGAGAGCTGGTGGCCATGCGCCGGCAGCTCGAATGAGGCGTGATTTTGTTTTGCGCGCTGCATCCATCGTGGCGCGTCGGCGACAATAGGGTGAGGGCGCCGTGACCCGGACAAGGCATGGCGCGTCGCAAACCCGAAGCTAGGAGCGAAACCATGTCTATCCTGAGCTGGGTCACGAGCATTTTCGGACTGGCAAAGATTCCGGGAATCGGCGTCCCACGCGAGGAATGCGACTCAACCACGCTCGACGACCGCGGCAACGGCGAGAACTCCAAGTGGAATGACGATCACAGGGGTCGCGAGGACTACTCCAAGCAAGATGGTGGCTGGAAGGACGCCAAGAACGACGCCTGGCAGGCGCAGAACGACTATTCCGACGCCAAGCCATCCGACGACTACGGCAAGGGCGACACCTATCGAAGCCCAGGTGAAGCGCTTGCCAAGGTCGACTTCTCACATGGTGATTTCGGCTCGCATGGTCCGGATCATTCGGGTGACATGCAGGTCGCGCTCGCTTCGATGTCGTCCGACGACGCGCTCGAATACGCCATCGGCCAGATGGGCCCTGCGGATCACTTCGACGTAGGGCATTGCGATGTGGCGGCGGACACGTCGCACGACACGGACGCCTGATGTGCCGAATACGCGAGAGTAGTTTCTGATTCGAACGAGAAAAAGGGCGGCAGTCATGATCGAAGTCGAAAAACGCGAACTGTTCGAACAAGAGCGGAAAATCTTCGAAGCTGCGGTGCAGCAAGCGGACAAGCGATCGGGCTCTTTCAATTTCTTGACTTGGTCGTTCTTCATTGCCCCGCTGACTGCCTGCGACGAGTTTCTTGTGGGCATTTTCAAATCCGCGGCGGCCGAGCAGGAGGTCGTCAAAACGGCTCAGGCAGGCGCCGCGCCGCAGGAGGCGAATGACCATCTGCCGGCGATTGATCCTTCGAAAACGGGCGCAGAGGATGAGACGGCCAAAAGGCCCGTCGCGTCGTCGGAGGCGCGTGCGACCCAGTTCGATCCGACCGGGCTTTTGGCGCAGCCGCATGACGATGCGCTCAAGCCGAGCGCCGCCCGCAGCGAAGCTGTCGCCGCCGAGGGGACGGCGATGATGCCGAGCCCCGCCATGATGATGCCGAACCCCGCCATTTTAACGCTCACACCTCACTCGAAGATAGTTCCGTCAACCCGCTATCAGCGGATTCCTACCTCGGAGGCACTCAAATGCAGGGTGGGTCAAAGCTCGAATCCGCTCAGTCCAACGTGCTACTCTTTCAGCCCGTCGATGATCGGCTTCGTTCCCCTGCTTGGGGCTGTCGGCGGTCTCAGCAATGACGTGGTGGGTGGGATCATGCCGGTTGAGGCGCAGCCGGTGCTGGCGACGGAGACCAACACCGTAAGCACGCCGACCCATGACGTCGGCGCCACGATCGCGCCGGTCGCGGCGGCGGTGCAGCCGATGCTGGCGACGGTGACCGACAGCGTGGGCACGCTGAGCCATGACGTGGATGGCACGGTTGCGCCGGCCGCGGCGGCGGCGCAGCCGGTGCTGGCGACGGTGAGCGACAGCGCGGCGACGCTGACCGATGACGTTGGCGAAACCACGATCGCGCCGGCCGCGGCGGCGGTGCAGCCGGTGCTGGCGACGGTGACCGACAGCGTGGGCACGCTGACCGATGACGTCGGCGCCACGATTGCGCCGGTCGCGGCGGCCGCGCAGCCGGTGCTGGCGACGGTGAGCGACAGCGCGGCGACGCTGACCGATGACGTTGGCGAAACCACGATCGCGCCGGCCGCGGCGGCGGTGCAGCCGGTGCTGGCGACGGTGACCGACACCGCGGCGATGCTGACCGATGACGTCGGCGCCACGATCGCGCCGGTCGAGGCGGCGGTGCAGCCGGTACTGGCGACGGTGACCGACAGCGCGGCGACGCTGACCGATGACGTCGGCGAAACCACGATCGCGCCGGCCGCGGCGGCGGTGCAGCCGGTGCTGGCGACGATGACCGATAGCGTGGTCACGCTGAGCCATGACGTGGATGGCACGGTTGCGCCGGTCGAAGCGGCGGCGCAGCCGGTGCTGGCGACGGTGGCCGACAGCGCGGCGATGTTGACCGATGACGTCGGCGCCACGATTGCGCCGGTCGCGGCGGCGGTGCAGCCGGTGCTGGCGACGGTGGCCGACAGCGCGGCGATGTTGACCGATGACGTCGGCGCCACGATTGCGCCGGTCGAAGCGGCGGCGCAGCCGGTGCTGGCGACGGTGGCCGACAGCGCGGCGACGCTGACTGATGACGTCGGCGAAACCACGATCGCGCCGGTCGCGGCGGCGGTGCAGCCGGTGCTGGCGACGGTGACCGACAGCGTGGGCACGCTGAGCCATGACGTGGATGGCACGGTTGCGCCGGTCGAAGCGGCGGCGCAGCCGGTGCTGGCGACGGTGGCCGACAGTGCGGCGACGCTGACCGATGACGTCGGCGAAACGATTGCCCCGGTCGCGGCGGCGGCGCAGCCGGTGCTGGCGACGGTGACCGACACCGCGGCGACGCTGACCGATGACGTCGACGCCACGATCGCGCCGGTCGAGGCGGCCGCGCAGCCGGTGCTGGCGACGGTGACCGACAGCGCCGCGGCGACGCTGACCGATGACCTCGGCGCTACGATCGCGCCGGTGGCCGGTGACGTGGCACAACCGGCAAGTGCAGTTAGCGACACTCTTGCGGACGCGGCGCCGGTCGTTGGGACGACCGAGCCGGTGCTCACGGAAGCAGCTGCCGCTGTGAGCGATCCGACCAGCGACGTGTCAGATCCGGTTGACACCGGGACCGTGGCCAGCGACACCCTTGCGGATGCGGCGCCGGTCGTTGGGACGACCGAGCCGGTGCTCACGGAAGCAGCTGCCGCTGTGAGCGATCCGACCAGCGACGTGTCAGTTCCGGCCGACACCGGGACCGTGGCCAGCGACGCTGCGGATGCGGCGCCGGTCGAGACGACCGAGCCGGCACCGACGACAACCGCTGCCACCGTCAGCGATCCGACCAGCGACGTGTCAGATCCGGCCGGCACCGGGACCGTGGCGAGCGACGCTGCGGATGCGGCGCCGGTTGAGACGACCGAGCCGGCACCGACGACAACCGCTGCCACCGTCAGCGATCCGACCAGCGACGTGTCAGATCCGGCCGGCACCGGGACCGTGGCGAGCGACGCTGCGGATGCGGCGCCGGTTGAGACGACCGAGCCGGCGCCGACGACAACCGCTGCCGGCGTGAGCGATCCGGCCAGCGACGTGTCAGATCCGGCCGACACCGGGACCGTGGCCAGCGACGCTGCGAATGCAGCGCCGGTCGATGAGCCCTCAGGCGACGTGATCGCCCTGAACGATGAGCCACCGCCACCAGAAAATGCTCTGCATACCGGAACCGAGTACACCGATTACGGTGTTAATCTTAGCAGCGACAGCGCAGTTCCCCCGCAGGATACGGGGTCTTCGGCCGACGCCGCGTCGGCGTCTGACACTGCGCCGCCGCCTCCCGAGATCGTAGATACGAATCAGCCAACAGACCCTGAACTTGCTATCCTATAGCGGGGGCGAACATGGCGGCCGTCGAGATACTGGACAATCCGCCGCGCAGCTATTCTGCAGATCACCTTCGCGTCGCACCCGGCGGCGAGGCCCGCGACTATGTTGGACCTGTCAACCCGCTGGCCACCTGGCGTTCGGTCGCGCGCACGAACCTGATTGCGGTCGCTGCATTTTCGGTCGTCGTGAATCTGCTGATGCTCACGCTGCCGATCTACCTGTTCCAGATTTCCGATCGCGTTCTGACGAGCCGCAGCCTCGAAACACTGCTGATGCTCTCGGCTCTCGCGCTGGCGTTCATCGGCATCCTCTCGATCATCGACATTCTGCGTCGGCAGGTGCTTGGGCGTTTTGCGACCAAGATGGAGGCCGTGCTCGGTGGTGCAGTGCTGGCGAGCAGTATCAACAACGCCAGGGCCGGCGAGGGCGGGACCATCCAGGCGATTCGTAGCCTTCACCAGGTGCGGGGATTCATCTCGAGCCCCGTCATGCTTATGCTGATGGACGCGCCGCTCTCGCCCCTCTACTTCGGAGTCATATTTCTCATTCACCGAGATCTCGGATGGATCGCTGTCGTGTCGGGCCTGGCACTGGTGCTGATTGCGGTGCTCAACCAGAAAGCGACCTCGGAACGTCTGAGCGAGGCAGGCCTGCATGCTGCTGAGGCCGATGCGGCGGCCGAGTCGCTGGCGCGAAATTCGCAGGTTATCAATGCGATGGGAATGCTGAGCGAGAGCATTCTTCATTGGGGTCGCCGGCAGGCGCCGGCCCTGACGGTGCAGAGCCAGGCCCTTGACCGGAATTTCTGGATCAGCGGTGCGTCGAAGTTCGTCCGGCTCGTGACCCAGATCACGATCCTCGGTGTGGGCGCCTATCTGGCTCTCAACGCCGAGATCACCGGCGGCATGATGATCGCGGCCGCAATCATCGTCGGCCGCGCCCTGCAGCCGCTCGAGGGCCTGATCGAGGGATGGCGCAGCTGTATTCAGGCGCGATCGGCCTATGCGCGTGTCAAGCAGGCGGTCGAGTCATTCCAGCGCGAGACGCCTAAGCTGCGCCTGCCCAAGCCGCAAGGGCGGCTGACCGTGGATCGGGTCTTGTATTTGCCGCCCGGCTCGAAGGAGCCGGTGCTCAATAGTGTGTCGCTCGAGCTGGCGCCCGGAGAGTCTCTGGCCATTGTCGGACCGTCTGGGTCGGGTAAGTCGACCCTCGCGCGCATTCTGGTGGGCTGTCTAGTGCCGACCGCCGGTAAGGTCAGGCTGGACGGAACGGAGCTGCGCAATTGGGATCGTCGCCAGTTTGGCGAATATACCGGCTACCTGCCCCAGGAGGTCGAGCTATTTCCCGGGACGATCAAGCAGAACATCTGTCGCATGCGGGACGACCTGCCCGACGCGAGCATCTATGAGGCAGCGATATTCTCGGGCATCCACGACATGGTCTGTCAGCTGCCGCAAGGATACGAGACCGTGCTCGACCGCGGCGGCGGGCCGCTCTCCGGGGGACAGAAGCAGCGCATCGCGCTCGCCCGGGCTTTCTTCGGTGATCCGTGCCTTGTCGTCCTCGACGAGCCAAACTCGAATCTAGACGCGGCAGGGGAGCTGGCTCTGACCGAGACCCTGCAGCGCGCGAAAAAGCGGGGGGTCACCGCAGTGGTGGTAACCTTGCGCCCGGCGCTGCTGAACAGCGTGGACAAAGTGCTCATCCTGCGGGCCGGACGGGCCGAAGCGTTCGGATCTCCAAGCGACGTGCTGCATCGCCTGGTTCGATCGCCCGGCGGGGCACCGCAGGTAAGCCGGAGCAGCCGCAACGCATCGAATCCTCAGGCCCGTGAGGTGACCACGCGGGAGGACAGATGAAAGCAAAAAAGGACAGCGCCGGTGAGTGGTACCGCGGCGTTCCGCTGAGCGCCAAATGGCCCATCTTTACCGGCCTAGCCATGCTGGTCGTTTGGCTCGGGTGTTTCGGTGTTTGGGCCGGAGTCGCTCCACTGAACAGTGCTGTCGTCACCTCGGGCACGTTCGTGGCTACCGGACAGAACAAGCTGGTCCAGCACCTCGAGGGCGGCATCATCCGCGAGATTGCGGTAAAGGACGGTGATGCCGTTGAGGCGAACCAGGTGCTCGTTCGCATGGACGACACCGCTGCCAACTCCAAGCTGAGGCGGTTGGTCTTAAAGAAGTATCGGCTGCTCGCCATGAAGGCGCGTCTCGAAGCTGAAATGAGCTCGTCAGAGACAATAGAAACTCCCGCGGCATTCAGCGAGAGCGCACGTGATCCGGAAATCAAAGCGGTTCTTGAGCGGCAACGTGCCGAACTGAGGGCACGCCGGACTAGTCTTGTAACCCAGGAAAGCGTACTCATGAAGCAAATCGCCGGGCTGGAGGAAAGCATCCGCGGATATCAGGCTCAAGTGCAGTCCACCCAACAGCGTATTGCCCTTTTCGCCGAGGAGCTGAAGGACAAGAATTCGCTTCTTCGCCAGCAGTTGGTCCGCAAGTCGGATGTGCTGGCGCTGCAACGCTCCGAGGCAGGTCTCGAGGGAGAACTCGGCGAGTATCTTGGCCGCATCGCCGATTCGAAGGAGAGGATCGCTCAGGCGAACGAAAGAATAGCCCAGCTCCACTCGACGGCGCTCCGGGATGCGATCAAGGAGCTGCGCGAGACCGAAGCGGACCTGGATGACGTGGAGGAGCAGATTCGCGCCGCCCAGGATATCGTCGAGCGCATCGACGTTCGCTCGCCGGTTCGAGGCATCGTGTTGAAGAGGAACTTCCATACACCGGGCGGTGTCGTCTCTCCTGGCGCCGTGCTGCTTGAGCTCCTGCCGATAGGCGAAGAACGCGTCATCGAGGCACATGTGAGTCCTAAGGACATTTCGCACGTGAGCGTAGGTCAGGAGGCGCTGGTGCGGCTGTCGGCGCTCAACCAACGCATCACGCCCATGGTCGGCGCGAGCGTCATCTACGTGTCAGCAGACGTGTTGGCGGAGCAAGTACAGATCAAGGCGGAAACACGCCGCCCTCCAAGTGACACCCGTCGGGAATTCTATGTGGTTCGGGTGCGCCTAGACCAAGACGATATTCTCAAGCACATGCCTGAATTCGTTCCGACACCCGGCATGCCGGCCGACATTTACATCAAGACAGGAGAGCGCACCTTTTTCGAGTATATCATGAAGCCGGCCTTTGATAGCTTCTCCCGCGCTTTCCGCGAAACCTGAACGAAACGAGCAATCTGCTCGTCAATCCCGAGCACCGCGAGTATCCGTGATTAACGGAGTTCGAGCGTTTGGTGCGATGCGCAACTTGAGTATCCACTGCTTTTGCTTGCGGATCGACAGAAAATGAATCCGCCTCCGTCGACTAGGGGCGCAACGCAGATCTCCGGTCAGGCCGCGGACGGGCGCTGCGCGACTTGTACCAGTCGCGCTGACAAAGGTCCAACTCTGAGACGAGACGGAAGTAGCGACCGCACTAATGTCAGCTCGCGGGCCCCAAGCCGACCAACTTCGTCGCTTGCGGCTGGTCTGGTATTGAAGGCAGTCCGGACTTCGCATGCGCGATCCTTGACCCGCCGCTTGTGGACCAATGTCTGACATAAAGATCGCGCGAAAGGAAGCCTGATGGCGACGGCGTGCGGCTCGGCAATCATGCCGGGGCTGCTTGGCGATGAAAGGCAGCCATCAAATGCTGTACGAAAATCTGCGCAACAGTGCATCCAGATTGTCGGCTTCCGACTAGAAGTAGCATCGCAGACATTTCAGTAATGCATCGAAGGAGAGCAACATGGCGATGCCTAAGCCGAATTGGTTGCCGACGTTAGTGCCTTACGGCGCTGATCAGACCGTCTACCTTGTGTTCGATCGTTTCGGAGCGTCACGCAGTGATTGCCCTGAAAAACAGATCGAGCGGGACGACCTCGAAACTACCATCTCCGATCTTCTAACTGGCCAATTCAACGCCCCGGTTCGAGTCATGGCCTTCAACACACTTGAGCACTGGATCGAGGATGTTTCCAACCAAGTCGCCGAAGATATTCAAGCCCGCTGCGATATCGATGGCGTACCAGTACCCGAACACGTCAGGGACTTTGTTGCAAGCCACACCGGCTTCTGACAAGCGGGGTCCTGATGTGAGGCCGGACTCAGATTGCGAGACATAGCGACGACGTTCAGTTTCCCGTTCCGCCCTAGTAAAGGCGCGTGCCATGAATACCTCCGGATGAGGACACCGCCTCTCAATCGCATTAAACAGCGCCAGACCATGCGGCTTGTGGAGTGGAGCCCCGCTGATCGAGGAACGCTGCGCCGCGCCGCCCCAAAAGGCGGTCTGCGCTGACGGCGAATGTTAGTACTTTGTTCCGTGCAAATCTTTCCTGTTTGATCTTGCGCGTCTTGATCCAGCGCTTGCTCTTGTGGTCGTCGCATCTTTATTGATCCAACGCCTCGCGAAGGAAAACCACCAGTTGCTCGCGAGAGGGCAGTGGCGCGCAGCCCGGCGCAGAAATCGGTCCCATCCGTATGCGCTACCCGGTCTCCCTAGATGTGGTCTTCCAGGAGGTCATCCATCTGGTCTGAACCGAGGAGGCTGAGGTTGCGAAGCTTCAGTGTTCCAGGGAGAGACCAGATGAACGTCCACAAGAATGCGCCTTTGACGCCTAAAGTGTGGAGGGAATGCACGATCGACCTATATTGGCAGTAGCCATGCGGCCGTTCGGGTGAGGGACGTCCATGTTCAGGGGATTCGAGTGGGATATCGGCTGGCTCTGGATCATCCCGGTACGGTGCAGGCATTTGTGTCGGTGACGGTCATTCCGACGGGCTTCAAGATGAACGCTGCTGCCCCGGCATCAAAATAGGCATGGCACGATGGGCGACCCACCGTGCCGTGGATAAGATCCGCGATCGCTTCGGATGGGATGCTATTGGATACGGCTCGGTGGCGCTGGGCAACTCTCGTTCCATTCCCGACGGGTTTCGCGAACTCGCCGAAAAGGACCTGTGACCGTCACACATCGTGCGTCGGACATTCGGCCTGCTTACCGTAGGTCGAGCGCGCCCTGTTGCACATTATTCAACGATCAAGAGACATCTCGGTCCAGGGAGCGGCCGCTTGGCGGACTTCATTCAGGAACGCCTTGGCCAAGCGCGATAGAGGCTCCGCCTCAGACCACAGCATATAGGCAATAGCCACCGTCTTGGGCGTGAAAGGCCTAACGATCAGATCCTGGCTGCCGTTCTGGCGCGGAGAAAATGGATCGACGACCGCCGCGCCCACGCCGGCGGCTGCGAGCACGCAGGCCGTGTTGCAGTATCGCACTTCGACGGTCGGCTGAAACGGCGAGCCGGCCTGCGCAAAGCTCTCGCGCACGGCTTCGCCCAACCGCGTGCCGCGCTCCAGCCCGATGAAGGGCAAGCCGACAAGGTCGGAAGCGGAGATGACCGGCCGTTCGGCCAGAGGATGGTTCGGCGGCAAGACGCAGACCATTTCGCCGGTGTGAACCACCTCATGCGCAATGCCAGGATGATGCGACAGCCCGAGCGCGAATCCGAGCTCTGCAACCCTGCTCGACACGCCGTCGATGATTCCCTCGTAGCGCCTCACATCGAAGAAGACGCGTGTCTGCTGACGGCGGCGCAGGAAGTCCGATAAAGCGCGCGGAATAATGCTGTAGGCCAGCGGCGGCGTTGCCACGATCGATAGAAGCCCTGTGCGGCACTCCCTCAAGTCGCGTACGCGATTTTCGAGTTTGGCGTGGAGCGCAAAGATCGCTTCACTTTCCTTGTAAAGCGCCATCGCCTCTGATGTCGGGAACAACCGGTTGTTGACACGCTCGAACAACGCGAAGCCCGCCTGCGACTCCATCGCCTTCAGCGCGTTGCTGATCGCCGGCTGCGAGAGCGCGAGTTCGTCCGCCGCCGCGACGGTGGTGCGATGGCGGATAACCGCACGCAGGATCTCCAATTGGCGCAGGTTCATATAACTACCGGTTATTGTCTCGCTGAAAATATCATAGCACGAGTGATTGCGTTTAGGACTGCGCTTCCGCGTAATCAGCCCTGCATCGGAGCGCCATCGAAGCGGGATCATCCGCCTCTTGAGTAAGCAGTCCGCTCAGATTGGAGGCAATGTTGGTTCGAGTTCTCCGCGCCGCCGCCGCTCAGATGGGGCCGACGCAAAAAGCTGATGCGCGAGAGCATACGCTTGGCCGGATGCTGGCGTTGCTGGAGCAGGCGGCTGCGCGCGGCGCAACACTGGTGGTTTTTCCCGAACTGGCGTTCACGACCTTCTTCCCGCGATGGCTTATCGAGGGCGACGCGCTCGATCATTACTTCGAGCGCGGCATGCCGAATCCGGCCGTGCAGCCCTTGTTCGATCGCGCGCGGGCGCTCGGCATCGGCTTCTATGTCGGCTACGCCGAACTGACGTCGGACGGCCGGCGCTTCAACTGTTCGATCCTGGTCGATCGCGACGGCGAAATCCTCGGGCGTTATCGCAAGGTGCACCTGCCGGGCTCGGTCGAGCCGCGTGCCGGCGCAGCCTACCAGCAGCTCGAAAAGCGCTATTTCGAATATGGCGATCTGGGATTTCCTGCCTTTCGGGTGGGACCGGACTGGCACCACGCGATCATGGGCATGATGATCTGCAATGATCGCCGCTGGCCGGAAGGCTGGCGCGTGCTGGGCCTGCAGGGCGTCGAACTGGTTTGCGTCGGCTACAATTCCGCGGCCTACGATCCGAACGGCGGTGTCTCCGAAGACGCAGCGCTGCGCACCTTCCACTCCAAGCTGGTAACCCAGGCCAATGCCTACATGAACGCCACCTGGGCGATCGCGGTCGCCAAGGCGGGGACCGAGGACGGCTCCGGACTGATCGGTGGCTCCTGCATCGTCGATCCCAATGGCAGGATCGTCACTGAGGCGCAAACGCTCGCGGACGAAATCATCGTTGCCGACCTCGACCTCGATCTCTGTCGCCAGGGCAAGGACAAGATGTTCAATTTCGCCGCGCACCGGCGACCGGAACAATACTCGGCGATCACGGAGCGTGCCGGTGTTATCGAGCCGGCCACGCTCGATGCGGTTAAACATCAAGCGGCCAGTCGCGGCGTGGGCCGAAGGAGCTGATATGACACGTCTCTTGTTCTCCGTTGGGTTCGCCGCGCTCGTCGCCGTCACAACGGCAGGGGCCGCCGAACTGCCGGAAGCGATCAAACAGGCGGGCACGTTGCGGCTGACGGTCAACTCGACCTATGCCCCCATGGAGTATCGTGATCCCGCGACAAATCAGCTCGTCGGGCTCGATATCGATCTCGCCAACGAACTCGCAAAGCGACTCGGCGTGAAGATCATCTGGAGCGAAACGCCGTTCGCCGAGCTCATCCCTTCATTGCAGACCAAGCGCGCCGATTTCATTATCAGCGGCATTTCGGACCGCAGCTCGCGGCGTGAGACCGCGGATTTCATTGACTATCTGGCGACAGGCCCGCAGTTCTTCGTCCTGACGGAAAATGCGGCGAAGTCTCCCATCGATCTCTGCGGCAAGAAGGTTGGAACGACGCGCAGCACCAGCTTTCCGGTCGAGATCGAGAAATGGAGCAAGCAGAACTGCGAGACGAACGGCAAGCCTGCCGTGCAATATGTCCCGGGTGAGAACAGCATCGATGTCCGCAACCAGCTCAAGCAGGGCCGCATCGACGCTGCGGTGCAGGGCACCGAGACGCTGCCCTACGCCCAGCAGCAGGAGGCCGGGAAATACCGCGTCATCGGAGAGCCGTTCGCCACTGGCTATCAGGGCATCATGTCCCGGAAAGACGACGTGGCGCTGCGCGAGGTGGTGACGGAACATCTCGCCGCCATGATCGCTGACGGCTCCTACAAGGCCATTCTCGATAAATACGGATTGGGCGCGAACGCGGTGGCCCAGCCGATGATGAATGCGTCCCCGCAATGAGAATGGCGTCCACACTTGCGGAGGGTTTTCCCGATATTTCGGGGATGACGGTCGCACGTCAGGTTCATTGGCAGCGATGGCTCGCTGCGGCTGCGATTCTCGTCGTGTTGGCTGCGATCGGTCGCGCTTTCGTCAACGGCCAGATCGAATGGACCTATGTCAGCCGCTTCCTGACCGCGAAGGTGATCCTCGAGGGCATCACCAACACCATGGTGATGGCGGTGCTCGCGATGGCGCTCGGCATCGTGTTGGGCGTCGTCGTTGCGATCATGAGGCTCTCGTCCAATCCGGTTCTGGCGTCCGTCGCCGCCGGCTACACGTGGCTGTTCCGCGGTACGCCGCTGATCCTGCAATTGCTGCTGTGGTTCAACCTCGCGCTGGTGTTTCCGACGATCGGCATTCCGGGCCTGTGGTCGGCGCGGGCCGTCGATGTCATGACGCCGTTTCTGTCCGCGCTGCTCGGCCTCGGCATCAATCAGGGCGCCTACACGTCCGAGGTGATGCGGGCGGGTATGCTGTCGGTCGACATCGGGCAATATGAGGCCGCGCAGGCGATCGGCATGGGAAGGCTGCGCGCGCTGCGTCGGATCATCCTGCCGCAGGCGATGCGGGTCGTAATCCCTCCGCTCGGCAACGAGTTCATCGGCATGGTGAAGGCCACGTCGCTGGCAAGCGTCATCCAGTATCCGGAGGTGCTGCACAGCGCCGAGAATATCTATTACGCGAACTCACGCGTGATCGAACTCCTGATCGTCGCCGGCTCCTGGTATCTGCTCGTGGTGTCGATCCTGACTCCTTTGCAGATGCTTCTCGAACGACGCTTCGCGCGTGGAGCATTGCAGATCACCCGATGACCCAGCCCCTCGTCGCCATCCGTTCGGTCAGTAAGAACTTCGGGGAGTTTCAAGCCCTCAATCGCGTCTCGCTCGACGTTCGGCCAGGCGAGGTGCTCTGCCTGATCGGTGCGTCGGGATCGGGCAAGACAACGCTCCTGCGCTGCATCAATCAGCTTACGTCGATCGACAGCGGCGGCATCTGGCTGGATGGCGAGTTGCTGGGCGTGCGAGAAGAGGGTGGGCGATTGCATCGCCTCACCGAACGGCAGATCGCGCGCCAGCGCCTGAAGACCGGGATGGTGTTTCAGCGCTTCAATCTGTTTCCGCACAAAACAGCGCTTGAAAATATCACCGAAGGCCCCGTGCAGGTGCAGGGCCGCAAGAAGGAGGAGGCGCGAGCGGAGGCGATGGAGCTTCTGCGGCGCGTCGGGCTGGCGGCGAAAGCCGATGCCTATCCCTCTCAGCTTTCCGGCGGGCAGCAGCAGCGGGTAGCGATTGCCCGCGCGCTCGCCATGAAGCCGATGCTGATGCTGTTCGACGAGCCGACGAGTGCCCTCGATCCCGAACTGGTCGGAGAGGTGCTCACCGTCATGAAGGAACTTGCCCGCAGCGGCATGACGATGATGGTGGTGACGCACGAGCTCGGCTTCGCGCGGGAGGTGGCGGATACCGTTGTTTACATGGACCATGGCGCAATCGTGGAATCCGGCCCAGCGGCAGAGGTTCTCGGTAAGCCCCGTGAAGTGCGCACCCAATCGTTTCTTTCCGCGGTGATCTGATGGAGCGAATTTCGTGATGAAACGTTTTCTTGCAGCCGCATTCCTCAGTGCCGCTAATGCTTCGGTCATGGCGGTTGAGCTCCCTCCGGAAATCGCCAAGCAGGGCAGTATCAAGGTTGCCATCGTCCCGAACTATCCACCCCTGGAATTCCGCGATCCCGCGACCAACACGCTGACCGGTTTCGACGTCGAGCTTGGCGAGGCGCTCGGTCGCAAGCTTGGGCTCAAGATCGACTGGCAGCAAACCAGTTTTGACCAGATGATGCCCGCGATTTCGACGGGCAGGGTCGATGCGATCCTGTCCGGCATGACGGATATGGCGAGCCGGCAGGACACGGCGACATTTGTCGACTACCTTCGCAATGGGCCTCGGTTCTTCGTGCAGCAGTCGCGCGCCGCCGAGTTCAAGGACACGACGGCATTCTGCGGCAAAAAGGTCGGCGCCAGCCGGCGCACGTCGTTTCCAAAGCTGATCGCTGCCTGGAGCGAGGCACATTGCGGCGGCAACCCGGTTCAATTCGTGGGCACGGAAGGATCGGCCGATGCCCGGACCCAGCTCAGGCAAGGACGGATCGATGCGGCCGTCCAGGGCGGCGAGACGCTTCCCTACATGATGGACCTCGAGCCGGGCACCTATGTCCCGGTCGGCGACGTGTTCGCCACCCAGTTCACCGGGCTTGCTTTGAACATCAAAGAGAAGGCGCTTCAGCAGGCGGTCGTGGAGGCTCTGGACTCCTTGATCGCTGATGGCACCTACCGTGCGTTGCTGGCGAAGTGGAAATTGACCGACTACGGCGTAGAGAAGGCGACCATCAATGCTGGACAGTAAAGCGCTTGCAAGCATTCCGCTCACTCCCGCAAACACCGCGCCGCCGGCCCCGCACTATCCGTGGCCCAAGCCCTATACATCAGCGATGTTCCTCTCCTTCGACGTGGACGCGGAGACCGCCTGGACCAGCAAGGACGCGTTGCACGCCCAGCGGCTCATCACCATGAGCTATGGCGGCTACGAGGCGCGCGTCGGCACGCCGAAACTTTTGGAGCTGCTCGATCAGCTCGATCTGAAGGCGACGTTCTTCGTCACCGGCTGGTCGGTGGATGCGCATCCCGCGATGGCAGAGTCCATTCTCAAGGCGGGCCACGAGATTGGCCATCATGGCTATCACCATCTGCTGCCGGATCCGGGCGATCCCTGGATCGAGGAGGAACTGGAGCGGGGTTTTGAGGCGCTGAAGCGTCGGCTTGGCGTCAAGCCGACCGGCTATCGCGCACCTTACGGTGAATTCACCGAAGAGCTGCGGGTGGCGCTGGTGCGCCACGGCATCGTCTACACTTCGTCATTTCGCGACGACGTGCGGCCTTACCGCCATCGTCTTGCCGATGGCAGGCCGGGCACGATCGAGCTTCCGGTGACTGCAAGCTATGACGACTGGATGCACGGACTGTCCGCCCGATTCAGCCCGCGGCCGATCTTCCCGAAGGAGCATGTGCTCTCGATCTGGAAGGATGAGCTCGATGAAGTCAGGGATTGGGGCGCGATGGTCACGACCGTGCTGCATCCGCAATGCAGCGGTCGTCCGATGCGGCTTCGGCTGCTGCGCGAATTTCTCACCTATGCCAAATCCTGCCCCGATCTGTGGATCACGAGCGGGGAGGCGATCGCTGCGAATTTTAGAAGTCACGAAGCAGCTGCCCTCTGAGAACCACCGATCAGATATCCCTGGAGTCATCGATGCCCGTTTCCCGTCGTTCACTGCTGAAGGCCGCCGCCGCAGCGCCGGCGTTTTCGCTGCCGGGAATTTTGCGGGCGCAGTCGCAGACCACGCTGCGCTTCATTCCGGTGATCGACCTGACTTTTGTCGACCCGATCTACTCCACGGCCCAGGTTTCCCGAAACCATGGCTTCATGGTCTACGACACGCTCTACGGCATGAACTCGGCGCTCGAGGTCTCGCCGCAGATGGTGTCCGGGCATGTTGTGTCGAACGACGACCGGCAGTGGGACCTGACGCTGCGTGATGGCCTGCTATGGCATGACGGCGAGCGCGTGCTGGCGCGCGACTGCGTTGCCAGCATTCGCCGTTGGGCGGCCCGCGACGGGTTCGGCGCCGAGCTGATGGCCGCAACGGACGAGCTGTCGGCACCTGATGACCGTACCATCCGTTTTCGGCTGAGCAGGCCTTTCCCGCTGCTGCCTGCGGCGCTCGGCAAGGCCGCGATCCAGGCGCCGTTCATGATGCCGGAGCGGCTGGCGAGCCAGGATCCGTTCAAGCCGCTGACCGAGGTCGTAGGTAGCGGTCCTTTCCGCTTCGTGGCGGACGAGCGCGTGCAAGGCGCGCGTAACGTCTACGCCCGTTTCGATCGTTATCTGCCCCGTCAGGACGGCGAGCCCGACTGGACCGCCGGACCCAAGATCGTTCATTACGATCGCGTGGTCTGGACGACGATGCCGGATGCCGCGACCGGGGTGGCTGCGCTGCAAACGCGCGAGCAGGATTGGCAGGAAACGACGCCGCACGACCTGCTGCCGGTGCTGAAGCGTACCGGCGGCATCACCACGCGGATTCTCGATCCGCGGGGTTACACCTGCATGCTACGCGTGAACCATCTGCAGCCACCGTTCGACAATCCCGCCATTCGCCGGGCGCTGTTGGGCGCGATCGACCAGTCCGCCTTCATGACGGCGGTTGCGGGCGATGATCCCGCCCATCAATCCTCGCCGATCGGCTTCTTTGCGCCGGGTACGCCGATGGCGAGCGATGTCGGCCTCAATGTGTTCCGCGGGCCGCGCGACATGGCGAAGGTCAAGGCCGATCTGAAAGCCGCCGGTTACAATGGCGAGAAGGTGGTGCTGCTCGTCCCCACCAACTCGGTGGCACAAAAGCCGCTCGGCGACATCGCAGCCGACATGCTGCAGCAGGCCGGCATGAACGTCGAATATGCCGGGCTGGATTTCGGCGTGGTGTTGCAGCGGCAGTTGAAGAAGGACCCCGTCGCCCAGGGCGGCTGGAGCGCCGGCGTCGGCAACTGGCAAGGCATCGATTGGCTGAACCCGGCCGGCAATTCGAACCTGCGCGGCGACAGCAAAACCGCCGGCTGGTACAAGAGTGAGAAGATGGGGGCGTTGCGAAGCCTGCCGCCAACCTTGCCGAGCAACAGCGCATCTGCCGCGACATCCAGGCGTTATCGTTCGAGGAAATTCCTTACTTCCCGATCGGTCAGTACAAGCAACCCACCGCGTACCGTTCGAACATCACCGGCATCCTCGATGGCACAGCCGTGTTCTGGAATGTGAAACCGGCATGAGTACGATCGCGATCTTTGGCAGCTATGTGTTGTCGCGCAGAGATGGCGCGCAGGAGGTGCTGCGCGATCATTGGGTGTTGCTGGAGGGCAAGCGTATCGCCGCCGTCACGCGCGACCGGCCGTCCGCCGCCGAGGTCTTTGACAGGCCGGGCCGTTTCGTGCTGCCCGGCCTTCTGAACCTGCACAACCACTGCTTCAGTGAAGCCGTCGCCCGGACGCACACCGAGGACGGTAATGGTCGCCGGAACAACCAGAGCATCGTCTATACGGTGCTGTTGCCGCTGACCAAGCGCGGTGCCGAGCTGCTGTTGCCGTCGGAGCGGCTCGCCATCGCGCGGCTCGGCATTCTGCAATTGCTGAAGGGCGGCGCCACCACGGTCATGGAGCCGTTCCGCAACACCATTCCGGAGATGTTCGACGCCGCCGAGGAAATGGGTATCCGCTTCTACGGCGCGCCGTATTTGTTTTCGACCTCGGATGCCAAGGCGGGGCCTGATGGCGTGGTACATTACGCGGGCGATGACGGCCAGGCCGATATGGACACCTGGAACGCGCTATACCATCGCTGGAATGGACGCGGCGACGGGCGGATCGGCCTTGCGATGAGCCCGCACGCGACCGACACCTGTGGTCCGGATCTGCTGCGGGCATGTGCCGTCCGCGCGCGCGAACTCGACGTTCCCATCACCACCCATCTCGCGCAAAGCCAGGCCGAAGTCGCGACGATCGCAAGCCGTCACGGCGGTCGCACGCCGGCCGAATATCTCGACTGGCTTGGCCTTCTGGCGCCCGATCTTATGGCCGCGCACTGCATCGCCAGCACCGATGACGATCTGAGACTGATGGCGGCGAAGGGCGCTACGGTGCTGAACTGCCCGCGCGTGTTTGCCCGCTCGGGCGTTACCGCGGCGTTCAGCCGCTTCGCGGAGCACGGCGTCCGTACAGTAGTCGGAACCGACGGCTACAACATGGACCTACTCGGCGAACTCAACGCGGCGTCGATGATCTCGAAGCTTGCGTCTGCTCGCGCGGACGTAGCCAACGCACCCGAACTGATCGAGTCGGTCACGGCAACCGCAGCGGCGGTCATCAAGCGCCCGGACCTTGGCATGATCGCGCCGGGCGCCACCGCCGACCTCACCGTTGTCGATTTGACCCATCCCCATCTGCAGCCCTTGTTCGACCCACGACGCGGGCTCGTCGCGCTCGGCAACCGCGCCAACATCGACCAGGTCATCGTTGACGGGCGCGTGCTGATCGATGCGGGCAGGTATATTTACGGCGACGAGACCGCGATCATGTCGGCCGCGTCTGCGGCGATCGGTAAGATCTGGGACTTGCCGGAAGCCCAGGCCGCGTTCAATGGCTGACGGCTCGTCGGCACGCGCACTTTCAGGGATAGGCGGGACGCGCTCCCGTCGTTTCCTTCACCGCCATATCAGGAGATTGCAATGCCGTTCGATTTGATCCTGCGCGGCGGCCGGGTAATTGATCCCTCCCAGAAGCTCGACGCCGTGACGGATATCGCCTTTGCGGGCGGCAAGGTGGCGATGGTCGGAAGCGAACTCAAGGCCGATCCCGGAACCGATGTGCGTGACGTGTCTGACTATGTCGTCACCCCCGGTTTGATCGATTTGCATACCCACGTCTATTGGGGCGGCACCTCGCTCGGCATCGACGCCGAGGAGTTCTGTCGCGCCTCCGGCGTCACCACGGCCGTTGATACCGGCAGCGCCGGCCCGGGCAATTTCGCGGGCTTCCGCAAGCACGTCATCGAGCCGAGCCAGGTCCGCATTCTGGCCTATCTGCACGTCTCCCACGCCGGCATCTACGGTTTCTCACATCGCGTCATGGTCGGCGAGACCGAGGAAATGCGGCTGATGAACCCGATCGACGCTGTCAGCGTGGCGGAGGCCAACCGCGACCTCATCGTCGGCATCAAGGTGCGGGTAGGGCTCCACGCCTCGGGCACCTCGGGGATCGTGCCACTTGACATCGCGCTCGAGGTCGCCGAGCAGGTCGGCATGCCGCTGATGGCGCATATCGACCATCCGCCGCCGAGCTACGAGGACGTGCTCGCCCGCCTGCGTCCGGGCGACGTACTCACGCACGCGTTCCGGCCGTTTCCCAATACGCCCGCCACTTCCCAGGGCACGGTGAAGAGGGTGGTGTTGGAGGCGCGCGAACGTGGGGTTCTTTTCGACATCGGCCACGGCAAAGGCTCATTCGCCTTCAAGACCGCCCGCGCAATGCTTGCCAACGGCTTCTATCCCGACACCATTTCCTCTGATGTCCACGCCCTGTGCATCGACGGGCCGGCATTTGATCAGGTGACGACCATGTCCAAGTTTCTGTGCATGGGCATGCCGCTCCCCGATGTGGTCGCGGGGTCGACGGTGAATGCGGCGATGGCGCTACGGCGTCCCGAACTCGGCAGTCTCAAGCCGGGCAGCGCGGGAGACGCCACCGTCATCTCGGTCCAGCGAGGCCAGTTCGACTATGTCGACGTCGTCGGCGAGCACCTGATCGGGGATCGCAAGATCGTGTCTGAGGGCGTCGTCATTGGGGGCGCTTGGTGGCACCCGAAACAATCGCCGAAATTCAAGCGGCTTGCAGGCTAGGCAGGGCCGCAAATGGATACGACCGCGCGAAAATGTGATCGATCGAAAGTACTTCATGTGTGGTCGGCCGGAAGTCGGCCGGCGCGTGGGCAAGCCGTGCTGGCATACCGCTTGCAAGCAAAAGGAGACTGATTGGCATCGGTTTGACTGGCCCGTTTCACCTCGCGCGGCCTCGAACCTCCGGCCAATGAATTGGCAGGAATCGCCATTTACCACTGAGACTGGGAGAGCTCCATGGATCGCAGGACTGTGTTGAAGGGATTGGCCGGAGTAGGCAGCCTCGCGGCGACGGGCGGCCTTTCGATGCCGGCGCTTTCCCAAGGCGCTGCGGCGCGCACATTGCGCTTTGTGCCGCAGGCCAATCTCGCGAATTTCGATCCGATCTGGGGGACCCAGTATGTCGTGCGCAACGCGGCTGCGCTGGTGTGGGACACTCTCTACGGCCTCGACGCCACGCTGCAGCCCCAGCGCCAGATGGTCGAGTCCGAGGAGGTGTCTGATGACGGCCTGGTCTGGACCTTTCGGCTTCGGCCGGGGCTGAAGTTTCACGACGGCGAGCCAGTGCTCAGCAAGGACGTGGTGGCGAGCCTGACGCGCTGGTCAGCGCGCGATCCGATGGGCCTGATGATCAAGGCGGTCCAGAACGAGTTGACCGCCGTCGACGCCAGGACCTTCAAATGGTCGCTGAAGGCGCCTTATCCGAAAATGCTGCTGGCGTTGGGCAAGAACAGCACGCCCTGCGCGTTCATCATGCCGGAGCGCATCGCCCAGACCGACCCGTTCAAGCAGATCCCCGAATATATCGGCTCGGGCCCGATGAAGTTCGCAAAGGGCGAATGGGTGCCCGGCGCCAAGGCGGTGTTCGAGAAGTTTGCCGATTATACGCCGCGGCAGGAAAAGGCATCCTGGCTCGCCGGCGGCAAGCAGATGCTGGTTGACCGCATCGAATGGGTGGTGATCCCCGATCCTGCGACGGCGGCGGCAGCACTGCAGAACGGCGAAGTCGATTGGTGGGAGAGCCCCATCACCGATCTCGTGCCGTCGCTGAAGAAGAACCGCAACATCAACGTCGACATCGCCGATCCCCTCGGCAACATCGGTTCATTCCGGATGAACCACCTGCATCCGCCCTTCAACGATGTGAAGGTGCGACGTGCCGTGCTCGCGGCGCTGAGCCAGGAAGACTACATGCGCGCGCTGGTCGGCGACGATACCGCGCTCTGGAAGCCGCTGCCGGGCTTCTTCACGCCGGATACACCGCTCTACACGGAAGAGGGCGGCGAGATCCTGAAAGGCAAGCGCGATCTCGCAATGGCAAAGAAGTTGCTGGCCGAGAGCGGCTACTCAGGCCAGCCGGTCACGTGTGTCGTGGCGCAGGATCAACCGATCACCAAGGCGCAGGGCGATGTCACTGCGGATCTGTTGAAGCAAATGGGCATGAACGTCGACTTCGTCGCGACCGATTGGGGCACGGTCGGTTCCCGCCGCGCCCAGAAGACGCCGCCGGGCCAGGGCGGCTGGGGCATGTTTCACACCTGGCACGCCGGCGCGGACTGCATCAATCCCGCCGCCTACAACGCCATTCGCGGCACTGGCGACAAGGCGTGGTTTGGCTGGCCCACGAGCGAGGCCGTCGAAAAGGAGGTTTTGGCATGGTTCGACGCCAAGAATCTCGACGAGGAGAAGGCTGCGGTGAAGCGCCTCAACAAGGCGGCGATCGAGGACGTGATCTATGCACCGACCGGCTTCTTCCTGAGCTATACGGCGTGGCGCAAGAGCGTCTCCGGTATCGCCAAGGGACCGCTGCCCTTCTTCTGGGGCGTGTCGAAGACCGCATGACGACGCAGTAAACCCACATGGTCTCGTATATCCTCCGGCGCGTCCTCTTGACCTTGCCCGTGATGGGGATCGTCGCGCTGTTCGTCTTCAGCCTGCTCTACATCGCGCCGGGCGATCCGGCTGCGGTGATCGCAGGCGACCAGGCGAGCCCCGCCGACGTTGAGCGCATACGCCAGAGCCTTGGCCTCGACCGGCCGTTTCTGGTCCAGTTCGGGACTTGGCTCTGGCATATCCTGCATGGCGATCTCGGCACCTCGATCTTCACCAACCTGCCGGTCGCCGCGATGATCGCGCAGCGCATCGAGCCGACGTTCTCGCTGATGGCGATTACGCTCGTCCTGACCATCCTTGTCGCGGTGCCGCTCGGCGTGGCGGCGGCGTGGAAGGCGGGAAGCTGGGTGGACCGCACCATCATGGCGTTCGCCGTGTTCGCCTTCTCGCTCCCCGTCTTTGTTGTCGGATACGTCCTTGCCTATGTGTTCGCGCTGCAGTTCGAATGGCTTCCCGTGCAGGGCTACACGCCGTTGACCGCGGGCGTCTGGCCCTGGCTGAAGAACCTAATTCTGCCGGCACTTGCCCTCGGCTCCGTCTATATCGCGCTGATCGCGCGCATCACCCGCGCTTCCATGCTCGAGGTGCTGCAACAGGATTATGTCCGCACCGCCCGCGCCAAAGGCCTTGGCCAGCGCAGCATCCTGTTCGTTCACGCGCTGAAAAACGCAGCCGTTCCGATCGTGACGGTGATCGGTATCGGCATCGCCTTGTTGATAGGCGGCGCGGTGGTGACCGAAAGCGTGTTCGCCATTCCGGGCCTCGGCCGGTTGACGATCGACGCGATCCTGCGCCGCGATTACCCGGTCATCCAGGGCATCGTGCTGCTGTTCAGCTTCCTCTATGTGCTCGTCAACCTGATGGTCGACGTCACCTACACCCTGGTCGATCCGAGGATCCGCTATTGAGCATCTCCACCACAAGCACGGCCCCGTTTCCGCCCGGCCTCGTCATTGCGCCGCAACTGCCGGATCTGCTGGTGCCGGTGGCAATCCGGCGCGGTGTGTTCGGCTTCCTGCGTAGTCATCCGACGGTTGCGATCGGCGGCGCCTTGCTGCTCTGCCTAGTGCTGATCGGGATCTTTGCGCCCTGGCTCGGGACCGTCGATCCCACCGCGCTCGCGCCCGCCAAACGCACACGCTTGCCTTCCGCGGATTATTGGTTCGGCACCGATTTGCTGGGCCGCGACATCTATTCACGCGTGCTCTACGGGGCACGGGTCTCGCTCACCGTGGGCTTGTCGGTGGCCGTGCTGTCTTCGCTCGCTGGTCTCGCCATCGGCCTGGTCTCGGGTTTCGTGCGTTGGGCGGACAGCATCCTGATGCGGTTCATGGACGGGCTGATGTCGATCCCGCCGATCCTGCTTGCCGTCGCACTGATGGCGCTGACGCGCGCGAGCGTCGGCAACGTCATCCTGGCCATCACGATTGCCGAAGTCCCGCGCGTCTCGCGGCTGGTGCGCAGTGTCGTGCTGTCGCTACGTGAACAGCCCTACGTGGACGCCGCCACAGCCTCCGGCACGAGAACGCCGATGATCATCCTGCGCCACATCCTGCCCAACACGCTGGCGCCGATGCTGGTCCAGGCAACCTATATCTGCGCCAGCGCCATGATCGTGGAGTCGATCCTCTCCTTTATCGGCGCCGGCACGCCACCCACCATTCCGTCCTGGGGCAACATCATGGCCGAGGGCAGGGCGCTGTGGCAGGTCAAGCCCTACATCGTCTTCTTTCCCGCCGCGTTTCTGTCCGTCACCGTGCTTGCCGTCAATCTGCTCGGTGACGGCCTGCGTGATGCGCTCGATCCGCGAATGGCCAAGAGCCTCTAGCGCATGATCCGCTCCGGCTTTTCCGATGAGGTTCTGATCTGATGGCGTTGCTCGAAGTCCAGAATCTGCAGACCCATTTTCGAACGCCCGAGGGTATCAATCGGGCGGTCGACGGCGTCTCCTTCCATGTCAATGAAGGCGAGACGCTTGCCATTGTCGGCGAATCCGGCTGCGGCAAGTCGGTCACCTCGATGTCGCTGATGCGGCTCATCGCGGAGCCCCCAGGCAAGATCGCGGGTTCTATCCGGTTCCAGGGCAAGGATCTGCTGCAGCTCTCGGAACGAGAGATGCGCGCGATCCGCGGCAACGAGATATCGATGATCTTCCAGGAGCCAATGACGAGCCTTAATCCGGTGCTGACCGTCGGCCGTCAGATCGGCGAGACGCTGCGGATGCATCAGGGGCTCGACAAGCAGGCTGCCGAGGCGCGCGCGATCGAAATGCTGACATTGGTGGGCATCCCGGAGCCTGCACGGCGCGTGCGCGAGTATCCGCATCAGCTTTCCGGCGGCATGCGCCAGCGCGTGATGATCGCCATGGCGCTCGCCTGCAATCCAAAACTCCTGATCGCCGACGAGCCGACCACGGCGCTTGATGTCACGATCCAGGCGCAGATCCTGCAATTGATGCTGGATCTCAAGCGCCGCGTCGGCGCGGCGATCGTTCTGGTCACCCATGATCTCGGCGTGGTTGCTGAAATCGCCGAGCGCGTCATGGTCATGTATGCCGGCCGCAAGGTTGAAGAAGCCCCGGTGGCCGATTTGTTCCGCTCGCCTCGTCATCCCTATACGCAGGGCCTGCTCGGCGCGGTGCCGAAGCTTGGCTCCTCGCTATCAGGCGCAGCGCGGCGGCTCGCCGAGATTCCCGGCCAGGTGCCCAGCCTCAAGGGACGGATCGAGGGCTGTGTCTTTGCCGGGCGCTGTGCGCTGGCGACTGATCTCTGCCGGCAGGTTGCCCCGGGTCTCGAAGAGAAGGGACCTCGCCACATCGCCGCCTGCCACTACGCGCGCAAGGAGGCGGTCGCGGCATGAGCGTCCCGCTGCTCCAGGTCAACGATCTAAAGAAGCATTTTCCGGTCCGCGGCGGCTTGTTCAGCCGCAAGTCCAACTGGGTCTATGCGGTGGACGGCGTGTCCTTTGAGGTCGAGCGTGGCGAGACGCTGGCCCTTGTCGGCGAGTCCGGCTGCGGCAAGTCGACGGTTGGCCGGGCTATCTTGCGGCTGTTCGACATCACCGCCGGCCAGGTGGTGTTGGATGGCCAGCGCATTGACGGTCTTTCGCCCGGCGGGCTGCGCAGCATGCGCCGCCGCGTCCAGGTGGTGTTCCAGGATCCGTTCTCCAGCCTCAACCCGCGCATGCGCGTCCGCGATATCCTGGCCGAGCCGATCCGCAATTTCGGCCTCGCCAAATCTTCCGCCGAACTCGAGGCGAAGGTTGCGGCGCTGATGGACATTGTGCGCCTGCCGCGCGACGCGCTGGGCCGCCGGCCGCACGAATTCTCGGGGGGCCAGCGCCAGCGCATCGGCATCGCCCGCGCGCTTGCCGCGGAACCCGAACTGATCGTCTGCGACGAGGCGGTCTCGGCGCTCGACGTCTCCGTCAAGGCGCAGATCGTCAATTTGCTGCAGGATCTGCAGCGCGAGTTCGGCCTCGCACTGCTCTTCATCAGCCATGATCTCGCGATCGTCGAACACATGACGCACCGTGTTGCCGTCATGTATCTCGGTAAGATCGTCGAGATGGCACCCAGACAACAAATCTTCACCGCGCCGAGGCATCCTTACACCAAGGCGCTGCTGTCGGCCGTGCCGGTGCCGGAGCCCGGAGCCGTTCGAAACCCGATCATTTTGAAGGGCGACGTGCCGAGCCCGGTCAATCCGCCCAGCGGTTGCCGCTTCCACACCAGATGTCCATACGTGTTCGATCGCTGCCGGACGGAAGAGCCGGAGCTTCGGTTGGTGGAAGGCGGTCAATGGGTGGCGTGTCATCTCGACGCGCTGCCGGCGCAGAACTGATGTGCGTGTCGCGGACTGTCTCTGGAATTGACTTCGAGTGAACCAAAACTTTAACTGCTGGCTTCGATTGAGCCGGATAGAGATCCGATCTCCGCAGACTACGTCACCTTCATGCAAGCGCCGCCTTAGATCGAAGCATCCAGAAAGTTAGCCATGCGCGTCATCAATGTTGCCGCTGCCCAGCTGGGCCCGATCCAGAAAGCCGAAAGCCGTGATGCCGTCGTCAAGCGCATGATCGCGCTGATGGATGAAGCCAAGGCGAAGGGTGCCGACCTGATCGTCTATCCGGAGCTCGCACTCACCACGTTCTTTCCGCGCTGGTACATGGAGGATCAGGCCGAGGTCGACACGTGGTTCGAGCGGGAGATGCCGAACGCGGCGACAAGGCCTCTGTTTGAGCGGGCCGCCCACCACCAGATCGCAATGAATTTTGGCTATGCCGAACTGACGCCGGATGGACATCACTTCAACACCTGTATCCTCACCGACAAGTCCGGAAAAATTGTCGGCAAGTACCGCAAGGTTCATCTGCCAGGTCATTCGGAGTTCGACACGAAACGCGCGTTCCAGCATCTGGAGAAGCGCTACTTCGAGCCCGGCGATCTCGGCTTCAACGTCTGGCGCGCGCTCGGCGGCATCTTCGGCATGGCTGTCTGCAACGACCGGCGCTGGCCGGAGACCTATCGCGTGATGGGCCTGCAAGGTGTCGAGATGGTGCTGATCGGCTACAACACGCCCTCGTTCAATGCCGAGAAGCCCGAGGAGGGGCCCGAAAAGCGGCTGTTCCACAACCGGCTCTCCGCGCAGGCCGGTGCCTACCAGAACTCGACCTGGGTCGTAGGCGTTGCAAAGGCCGGCATCGAGGATGGCCACCCCTTGATCGGCGGCAGCCTGATTGTTGATCCGGACGGTGAGATCGTTGTCGAGGCCAAGACCGAGGAGGACGAGCTGCTGATTCACCCCTGCGATCTCGACGCCACCATCTTCGGCAAGAACACGATCTTCAATTTCGCGCGCCACCGCCGCATTGAACATTACGGCCTGATCACCAGCCGCGCCGGCGCGGTGCCGCCTCCGGAAAACTAGATGTCGGGTATCTCCTTCCGCGAACTTGACCCGCACGACCGGTACAAGCTGCTGTGTGGGGCCGTCGTGCCGCGGCCGATCGCGCTGGTCACGACGCTCGACGAGAATGGTAGCGTCAACGCGGCGCCGTTCAGCTTCTTCAACGTCTTCTCCGAAGATCCGCCCCTTCTTGTGCTCGGCCTGCAGCACAAGGCCGATCTCAGTCCCAAGGACACCACGCGCAACATCCACCGCAGTGGGCAGTTCGTCGTGCATCTGGTGGACGAGGCGCTGGCGGCCGCCATGAACGACTGCGCGATCGACTTTCCCTCCGGTGACAGCGAAGTGGAGGCGACGGGGCTGAAGACATTGCCGTCGATCGATATCGATGTGCCGAGATTAGCCGTGGCGCCTTTCGCACTCGAATGCCGACAGCATGTCGCGCTCGCCTTCGGGCCCGGCCGCGAACTCCTTGTTGGGGAGGTGCTGCGCCTGCACGCGCGCGAGGGCCTGATCGACCGGGAAAAGATGTATGTCGATTTCGACGTTTACCGGCCGATCGGGCGCTTGTTCGGCAATCTCTACGCTGCCCAGCGCGACACCTTCGCACTGGCGCGCGAAAGCCACGCGCAGTGGCTCGCACGCAACGGAGCGGCCGAAACGTCCGACCAAAGTCAGTGATGCGAGAACTGTACCGTGCCCAGCGCCATGGTTACGGCCGCTTGGGTCGGATCGATCACGGGAATCCCGAGCGCCTGCTCCAGCGGCCGGCGATGCCGCGCCATGCCGGCACAACCCATCACGATGGCGCCGGATCCGTCTTCGTCCTTGAGCGCGCGCCCGACCTCGATCATCTTCGCGAGCGTTCCTTCGCCCGACGCGGTCTCCGCCACGCTCATGTTGAGCGGCCGCTCCCTGGTCAGACGATCCATCAGGCCCATCTGCCTGAGGTAGCGGACATGGCGGCGGATCGAGCGCTGCGCGATCGCAATGACGCCGAAGGTTTCGGCGCGCGCCAGCGCCGTCAGCACGCCGCATTCGGCGATGCCGAACACGGGCCGGTCGGTTGCTTCGCGGCAGACATGCAGACCCGGATCGCTGTAGCAGGCAATGACGAAGGCAGCCGAATGGTTGTCGCCTTCGACGAGGCGGCGCAGCGGCATCGCCACGCCATCGACGTCGGCCTGGCTCTCGATCCCGTAAGGACCCTCGGTCAGCGTTTCACAGACGATCTCCGGTCCGCCTGCAAAGTCGAGCGGCCTCAAGGCTTGCTCCAGCCCTTGTGTCACGAGCTGGTTGGAATTGGGATTGATGACGAGAATGCGTGACCGGGACATGGTGTTTTCCTGCGGGATGCGTCGGTTGATCCTGCGAGATCGACGCGCAACAAGACGACAATGGAAGCAATGACCATGCCATCCAGTGATACATGGTCCACTGTCTGCTGTGAAAGCGCAAGGGAGGGTAACGGCACGATCTGTGCTTTTATTCGGGAAATGCTAGACCTAGGATTCAGGACACAATATTCGGGGAGTTTGTCATGACCGAGCCCGCCTACGACCTTCTCATTCGCGGCGGACGCGTCGCGACCGTAAGCGACGTGTTCGAGGCCGACGTCGCCATTTCCGGTGAGACGATCGCAGCCGTCGGCCGCGGGCTACCGGGCGCGCGGCGGGAGATCGACGCGCGGGGCAAGCTGGTTTTGCCTGGCGGTGTCGACAGCCACGCCCATATCGAGCAACTCTCGGCTGCAGGCATCGTGAACGCCGACACGTTCGAGAGCGCAACCGTCTCGGCAGCCTTCGGCGGCACCACCACCGTGATCCCGTTCGCGGCCCAGCACGTCGGCATGAAACTGCCGCAGGTGCTGGAGGAGTATCACGCGCTCGCGAGAAAGGGCGCCGTGATCGATTATGCCTTTCACATAATCATCGCCGATCCGACCAGGGAAACGCTGGAAGCGGATCTGCCCACGCTGATCAAGCAGGGCCATGGTTCGATCAAGATCTTCATGACCTATGATCGCCTGAAAATCGACGACGAACCGCTGCTCGACATTCTGCTTGCGGCGCGCGACGGTGGCGCGATGCTCTGTGCCCATGCCGAGAACCACGGTATCATCTCCTGGATGGTGAAGCGGCTGCTGGCGCGCGGCTATACCGATCCAAAATTTCATGCCATCAGCCACGCCCGCGTCTCGGAAGCGGAGGCCTTCAACCGGCTGATCGGCATGGCCGCGCTGATCGACCAGCCGATCATGATCTTTCACGTGTCGACGGCCGAAGGCGCCAAGGTGATCCGCGATGCGCGCGGGCAGGGGCTGAAGGTGTTCGCCGAGACCTGCCCGCAATATCTCTTTCTCACCGCCGACGATCTCGACAAGCCCGGCGTCGAAGGCGCCAAATGGATGTGCAGCCCGCCGCCGCGCCGCACCGCCGACCAGGAAGCATTGTGGCAGGCGCTTGCGCTCGGCGATCTCCAGACCGTTTCGTCCGATCACGCGCCGTATCGGTTCGATGAGACCGGAAAACTGCGCGCCGGCCCCAATCCCAATTTCAAGCAGGTGGCAAACGGTCTGCCCGGCCTCGAAGTCCGCTTGCCACTGCTGTTCGATGCCATGGTTTCAAAGGGCCGATTGGGCCTCGAAAAATTCGTCGAGCTGACCGCGACCGCACCGGCAAAGATCTACAATTTGCATCCGCGCAAGGGCTCAATCGCGGTCGGCGCCGATGCTGACATCGCGATCTGGGATCCGGCGCGAGAGGTCACACTGAGCGATGCGATGATGCATGATCTGGCGGGCTACACGCCCTTCGCCGGCCGCAAGCTGCGCGGCTGGCCAGTCACCGTGCTGTCGCGCGGGCGCGTCATCGTGGCGGACGGCAAACGTTCGGTCGAAGCAGGCTCCGGGCGCTTCCTTCCGCGTACGGGCGGCGAGGCAGCGAAACCGACCGGGCGCCTGATGCCGGACATGGATCCCGAGCAGAATTTTGGCGCGACCCTGCTGTGATCCGTCCGCCGCAATGTCCGATTGAGCGATGAGAATCCTTGTCTTCGGCGGCGCCGGTTTCGTCGGGCTCAATATCGCCGCGGCACTGCTGGCGCGCGATCATGCGGTGACGTTGTTCGACCGCGCGGGCTTGCCGCCTGAGGCAAGGAGAGATATCGCCTCTCACGGCGATCGGCTAACGGCAATCCAGGGCGATGTCAGGGATAGTCAAGCCGTGGAAAAGGCAATCGCCACTGGCTATGACGCCATCATTCTGGGAGCCGCGATCACCGCCGGACCGGCGCGTGAGGTAAGCGATCCCGAGATCATTTTGCAGGTCAACCTGCTGGCTCAGACACCGATTCTGGTCGCGGCACGAAGCAGCGGCGTTAGGCGCATCATCAATCTGTCGTCCGCGGCGGCCTACGGCGCGAGCGCATTCCGGAACGTGCTGCTCGATGAAGAAACTCCCTGCGATCCGGCCTCGCTCTATGCCATCACCAAATTCGCTTCCGAGAAGGTCGCTGCGCGCCTGGCCGGTCTCTGGCAATGCGAGATCATCAGCGTGCGGTTGAGCGCGGTGTTCGGGCCCTGGGAGCGGATCAACGACGTGCGCGACACGCCAAGCCCGCAGGCGCAGATTCTGGCCGCGATGCAAGGCGGGCGTGAGGCGGTTCTGTCGCGTCCGGGCGTCCGGGACTGGATCTATGCCGTGGATGTTGCGGAGGCCGTGACATTGCTGATCGAGGCCGCGAAGCCGGAGCATCAGCTCTATAACATTTCAACCGGCGTGGAATGGTCGGCGCTGCAATGGGGCCAGGAACTGGCCGCCCTGCATCCCGGCTTCATCTGCCGGCTGACGGATGCCGGTGAAGTGGCAACGGTCGACCTGCATAGTCCGGCCGACCGGGCACCGCTTTCGGTCGCGCGCATGGCAAAGGAGTTCGGCTGGCGCGCGCGGTTCGGCTGCGCGGATTCGGCTACCGATCTGAGCCGTTGGTGGACCGGGCATCGAGGGGGAGCCTGACATGAGACTGGCAGGGCGGACTGCGATCGTGACCGGCGCCGGCTCCGGCATCGGCCGGGCCAGCGCGGCGCTTTTCGCTAAGGAAGGTGCCTTTGTTGCGCTGGTCGATCGCGACCGCGCGGGCTTGCAGGAGACGCTGGCGGCGATCGAGGGCGCCAAAGGCGAAGCATCGGTCCATGTCGGCGATGTCAGCGAGGTCGATTTCGCGAAAGATACCGTGGGCGATGTCATGGCGCGGCGCGGCCGGCTCGATGTGCTGATGGCTGCTGCAGGCTTTTCCTGCGGGGGTACGGTGCTGACCACCGATCCCGCCGACTGGGACGCGGTGTTCCGCACCAATGTCGGCGGCACCTGGCTTTGGTCGCGCGCGGTGGTGCCCGAGATGCAGCGGCAAGGCGGCGGCTCGATCATCACGCTGGCATCGCAGCTCGCGATCGCCGGCGGCAAGGGCAACAGCGCCTATATCGCCGCGAAGGGGGCGATCATCAGCCTGACCCGGACGATGGCGCTCGACTTCGCAGCCGACGGCATCCGCGTCAATGCGATTGCGCCGGGCGCCATCGACACGCCGATGCTGCGGCGCAGTTTTGCCCGTCACGCCGACCCCGAGCCGGTGCAAGAAGCGTCGCGCAACCGTCACGCCATGAAACGGTTTGGCAAAGCGGAAGAGGTCGCCGAGGCCGCGCTGCATCTTGCCAGCGATGCGTCTTCCTTTACGACCGGCACCGTGATGGTGGTCGATGGCGGTTGGCTCGCGGCATGAACAGCCCTCTTATCGCTCTCGAAGCCCAGGTTCGCGCCGATCTTGCCAAGACCGCGCATCCGGATGCCGCGTGGCTTATGCCCACGCTGGGGCCGGACGACAAACCGGCACTGGATGTGCTCGTGGTAGGCGCGGGCCAATCGGGTCTCGCGACAGCGTTTGGGCTGATGCGTTCGCAAGTGAGCAACATCCTTGTGCTCGACAAATCCGAGGAGGGATGGGAAGGGCCGTGGCTCACCTATGCCCGCATGCATACGCTGCGCAGTCCGAAGCATTTCACCGGGCCTGATCTTGATATTCCCAGCCTGACCTACCAGTCCTGGCACGAGGCGCGCTTCGGTGAGCAGGATTGGCGGAATCTCGACCTGATTTCGCGCGAGCATTGGGCGGAATACCTGCTCTGGTTCAGGCGCGTCCTGGACCTGCCGGTGCGCAATGGTTGCGAGGTCATCGAGATTTCGCCTACAGCAGGTGGATTGCTCGCGGCCAAGGTGCAGACCACTGATGGTGTCGACATTGTCTTTGCGCGCAAGATCGTGCTGGCGACGGGGCAGGAAGGCATGGGCGACTGGACCGTTCCGGAGCCGCTGCGCCATCTGCCGCCGTCGCTTTGCGTGCATGCGGCGCAGCCGATCGACTTCGCGCGTCTGCGTGGCAAACGGGTTGCGGTGATCGGCGCCGGGGCCTCGGCTTTCGACAATGCCGCGACGGCGCTGGAGGCTGGCGCGGCCGAGGTGCATCTGTTTTGCCGCAGGGCGGAGATCCAGGTGATCCAGCCCTATCGTTGGCTTACCTTCCGCGGCTTCCTTCGGCATTTTTGCGATCTGGATGATGCCTGGCGCTGGCGCTTCATGCGCGCCGTTCTGGAAATGCGGGAAGGCTTTCCGCAAGCGACCTACGATCGCTGCGCCCGCCATTCCAATTTTCGCCTGCAGGAGGGCGCGCCGATCGACGCCGCCAGGGAAACGCCTCGCGGTATCGAATTGCAAACGCCGAAGGGCGTGTTCGCAACCGACTTCGTGATTTGCGGCACCGGGATCGACATGAATTTTTCTGGCCGGCCCGAACTGCGAAACTGCGCCGGCAACATCGCGACCTGGGCCGATCGCTACCAGCCGCCGCCGGACGAGCGCAGCCCGCGGCTCGGGTGTTTTCCCTATCTTGCCGACGACTACGCGCTGATGGAGCGCATCGCAGGCGAAACCCCCTGGATTGCGGATGTCCATGTCTTCGCGATCGCCTCCACCATGAGCTTCGGCGCGTCGGGCTCGTCGATCAATGCGATGACCACGGCGGTGCCGAAACTCGTGCATGGGTTGACACGCGGCCTGTTTCGCGCGGACATCGAACGGCACTGGGCTTCGTTCAAGGCGTATGACGTGCCTCAGGCGGTCGTCGAGCGGCAAGTGCCGGCCGCCGGCGAGAAACGGTGAAACGATTTCGATGACGCTGGGGAGCTTGGCTCATACCTACTATGCTTGTGCTTCCGGCGGGTCTGGTTGGCATATCCCTTGCTTTTAAGTTGATGTTCTCATTCAGAAAACTTGGCAAAACAGGGAATAAGTCCTATGAGCGTTACAGGATCCAGGCGTCTGCTTCCGGTGGCTGCCTTTATTGCGGTTTCGTTGGCTGCTGGATCGGTGCAGGCGCAAACGCGCGCCGAAACATTGCGCTACGTGACCGGCGCTTCCGTCAATACGCTCGACCCGAATATTCCAGGGTCGACCCGCGAAGCTTTTGCGGTGAGTCTGAGTACCTACGACCGGCTGGTTTCCTTCGGCCGCAAGCAGCTCAACGGCAAATGGGTGTTTGACCTCAGCAAGATCACGGGGGAGCTGGCGGAAACGTACGAGGTCAGCCCGGACGGGCTGAAGATGACATTCCGCCTGCGCAAGGACGCCAAGTTTCAGGACGGCACGCCGGTAACGGCGGAAGACGTCAAATGGTCGCTTGACCGGGTCGTCACGGCGCCGGTCCTCGGCAAGGCACAGCTCCTCACGGGATCGATGACATCAGCCGACCAGTTCAAGGTGATCGATCCCCTGACCATCGAGGTGACGCTGCCGAAGCCGGATAAATTGGCGCTTCCCAATCTCGCGACCGTCTATCCGATCATCTTCAACTCCAAGGTTGCGAAGGCGCATGCGACGGCAGACGATCCCTGGGCACTGGCATGGTTGAAGGAGAACACGGCCGGTAGCGGCGCCTACAAGATCGAGATCTTCAAGCCCGGCGAGCAGGTGATCATGGCGCGTAACGCGGAATGGAATCGCGGCACCGCCGACAAGTCGGCGTTCTTCAAGCGCGTCATCGTGCAGTCGGTGCCGGAGCCGGCGACACGCGCCAACCTGGTCGAGCGCGGCGATGCCGATCTCGTCATCGATCTGCAGGCGAGTGACGTCCAGTCGCTCGAGGCCAAGGCCAAGCTGAAGGTGATTTCGACGCCCCAATACAACGCTGTCACCTTTGTCTCGATGAACAACCAGATTCCGCCGTTCGACAACGTCAATGTGCGTCGCGCCATCGCCTTTGCATTGCCCTATGACGACATGTTCAAGGCGGCACTGTTCGGCCGCGGCTCGCCGCTGTTCGGCGCGACATGGGCGGATGGCAAGCCGTCGAGCGGCGCCTATCCGATCCCGCAGCCGGTGAAGCTCGACCTCGACAAGGCCAAGGAATATCTGAAGGCGGCAGGCATGCCTGACGGCTTCTCGACCACGTTCAGCTTCAATGTCGGCCAGGCCTCGACCGCCGAACCGATGGCAGCCCTGGTGAAGGAATCGCTGGCCAAGATCGGCATCAAGGTCGATATCCAGAAGCTGCCGGATGCCCAGATGTCGACGCAGATCAATGAGAAAAAGCTTCCCTTCTTCACCGAGGGTATCGTCGCTTGGCTGCCGTCGACCGACTATTTCTACCGCAACTTCTACACCGGCAATCAGCGCTGGAATTACTCGTCGATCAACAATCCGGAACTGGTGGAGATCGCGCAGAAAGCTCGTTTCGAACCCGATGCGGCCAAGTATGAGGAAGACGGCATCAAGCTCAACGCCATCCATTTCAGCGAGATACCGCAGATACCGCTCTGGCAGCCCAGCCAGGACGCCGTGATGGCGTCCTCGGTCGAGGGTTACACCTACCAGTTCCACCGCCAGGTGGACTATCGCGATCTCAATCGCAAGTAACAGGTCAGTCAGATGCAGGCCCTTGGAGCAACGGTGGTACGGGCGGGCAGGCGCTTCCTGTCCTCGCTGCCGGCGCTCTTTGGCGTGCTCGTCTTCACCTTCCTCTTGATGCGGGTGCTGCCGGGGGATCCCGCGGTGTTCTTCGCTTCGGGGCCGAATGCTGGCAAAGAGGAGATCGAGGTCATCCGCAAGCAGATGGGCCTCAACAAGCCGGTGCCGGAACAACTGATGCTGTATCTCTATGATGTCGGCAGCGGCAATCTCGGCAGATCAATGATGACCGGGCAGCTGGTCACGAAGGACCTCCGCGAGCGGCTGCCGGCTTCGCTGGAGCTTACCTTCACGGCGCTGTTGATCGCACTGGTGACGGCGGTGCCGCTCGGTGTGCTAGCGGCGCTGAGACCGGGCTCCCTCATCGACCACGGCGTGCGGTTTTTCTGCGCGCTTGGCGTCTGCGTACCGACGTTCGTTTCGGGCCTGCTGCTGATCTATGTGTTCTACTACCTGCTCGGGCTCGCGCCCGACCCGACCGGCCGGGTTGATATCTTTGCGTCGCTGCCGCCCCGGCGGACCGGCTTCCTGCTGATCGACTTCCTGCTCGCAGGCGATTTCGATGGATGGTGGGCCGCCTTCAGGCAATTGATCTTGCCGGCGCTGAGCATGGCGCTGTTCGTGGTGGCGCCGCTAGCGCGCATCACGCGGGCCTCGATGCTGGTCTCGTTGGGCAGCGATTTCGTACGCACCGCGCGTTCCGTAGGCCTTCCCTGGTGGCGGGTCGTCGTCACCTATGCACTCCGAAACGCCATACTGCCGGTCATTACCATCGCAGGCATCGTGTTCTCGACCATGCTCGGCGCCAATGTTCTGGTCGAGAAGGTGTTCTCCTGGCCGGGCGTCGCCTCCTACGCGCTCGATGCGCTGCTGTCTTCCGATTATGCGCCGGTGCAGGGTTTTGTGCTGCTGATGGCCACCGTGTTTGTGATCGTCAATCTGCTGGTGGATATCCTTTATGGCATCGCCGATCCACGGGTGACAATCGGATGACCTCAGCGACGCTTCGCCATGCCGGCTGGATCCTGCGCGGCAACCCGCTCACCGCCGTTGCCGCTGCCGGCGTTTTCCTGCTTGCACTCATCGCGATTTTCGGGCCGTGGATCGTGCCGTACGATCCGATCGTCTCGAACGTGTCGCAAGCCCTGATGCCACCGAGCGCGGCGCACATCGCCGGTACCGATCAGCTCGGCCGCGACGTGTTCAGCCGCCTTATCGTTGCAGCACGGCTCGATCTCGCCATTGCCGTTTCGGCGGTCGGAATCTCCTTTGCCATCGGAGCCGTTATCGGCGCGATCTGCGGCTATGTCGGCGGCCGGCTCGATCGCGGCGTCGGCCGCTTCGTCGATGTCGTGATGGCCTTTCCGCTTTTCGTGCTGGCAATGGCGATGGTCGCGGCACTCGGCAACCGGGTCGAGAACATCGTTATCGCGACGGCCATCATCAATCTGCCGTTCTACATCCGGTTTGCGCGGGCGGAGGTGAATGTCCGCCGCAATGTCGGCTGGGTTGAAGCGGCGCGCGCCTGCGGCGACAGCCACCTCTCGGTCGTGCTGCGCTTCCTGCTCCCGAACGTGCTGCCGGCCATGGCCGTGCAGATATCGCTCAATCTCGGCTGGGCGATCCTCAATGCGGCTGGACTCTCCTTCATCGGCCTCGGCGTCAAACCGCCAACGCCGGAATGGGGCATCATGGTTGCGGAGGGCGCGCGCTTCATTTCCACCGGCAAATGGTGGCTGGTCGCCTTTCCAGGCCTGGCGCTGATGCTGACGGTGCTGTGCTTCAACCTGCTCGGCGACGGGGTGCGCGATATTCTTGACCCCCGCATGCGAACATGACCCAGTCGCTGCTCGCACTGAGCGACCTGCACGTGACCTTCTCGACACGGCGTGGCCTTGTCGAGGCGGTGCGCGGTGTCACGCTGTCGCTTGGCGAGGGCGAGATGCTCGGCCTTGTCGGCGAGAGCGGCTCGGGCAAGTCCGTCACCGGCTTTGCGATCACGCGGCTGCTCGATGCGGCCGGGCGGGTCACGGCAGGCCATATCCGGTTTCGTGGGCAGGACATCACGCGAATATCGGCGGGTGATTTCCGCCATCTGCACGGCGCGGCGATGGCGATGATCTTCCAGAACCCGCGTGCAGCACTCAATCCGATCCGTGCCGTCGGCGACCAGATCGCCGATGCGATCACGGCCCACAAGCGAATGCCCCGCGATCAGGCGCGCGCGCAGGCGCTGGAGCTGCTGCGCGCCGTGCAAATTCGCGATCCCGAAAAGCGGATGGCTGCTTACCCGCACGAGCTCTCCGGCGGCATGTGCCAGCGTGTGATGATCGCCATGGCGATTTCCTGCAACCCGGCGCTCCTGATCGCCGACGAGCCGACCACCGGCCTCGACGTCACGACGCAGAAGGTCGTGATGGACCTTCTGATCGGCATTGCGGCCGAGCGCGGCATGGCGACCATCCTGATCACCCATGACCTCGGTCTCGCCGCCCGCTACTGTCGCCGCGTCGTGGTGATGGAGCAGGGCCGGCTGGTCGAGGAGGCCGAGCCGAAGACTCTCTTCCACGCGCCACAACACCCTTACACCAAACGTCTGGTGGCGGCTTCGCCCACGGCGAGTTCGCGGATCGCGGATTTGGTGCCGGAAGAGGAGCGGGGGCGGCAAATTGCGACGCACGTCGCATCCCGGCCGGAGCCGGCGCCGGGTACGCCGCCGCTGCTGGAGGTGCAGAAACTCGTTAAGCGGTTCGATCAGGGCGCCGCGGCGGTAGCAGATTTTTCAATGACGATCACCGCCGGCGAGAGCGTCGGTCTGGTTGGCGAATCCGGTTCCGGCAAGAGCACGACGTCGCGCATCATCTGCCGGCTGATCGATCCGAGCGAGGGGGAGATCGCGTTCGAGGGACAGTCGATCGGCCATATCCCGGCCCGCGATTTTCACCGGTCGCCGTTTCGCAAGGATATCCAGATCGTCTTTCAGGATCCGAACGACAGCCTCAATCCGCGTTTCACCGCCTTTGACTGCATCGCCCATCCGCTGCTGCGGCTTGGCGGCATGCGCCCGGGCGACGCGCTACGGCAGCGAGTGGAAGAGTGTGCGCAGCGCGTGGGATTGGGGATCGAATTGCTGACGCGCTTTCCGCATCAACTCTCAGGCGGTCAAAAGGCCCGTGTCGGCATTGCCCGCGCCATCGCCTGCCGGCCGCGCCTCTTGGTGCTGGACGAGCCGACGGCGGCGCTGGATGTCTCGGTGCAGGCGGTGGTGCTTCAACTGCTTGACCGGTTGCGGCGCGAGGATGATTTGGCCTTCCTTTTTGTCAGCCACGACCTCAACGTCGTTCGCATGATGTGCGATCGAACCATCGTTCTGCAAAACGGCCGCATCGTCGAACAGGGCGAAAGCCGGGCCATGTTTGACAATCCGAAAACCGCTTACACACGCGAACTGGTCGATGCCGTGCCGCATATCGAGCCCGGGCTAGCTGCGTTCGCGACCTGACACCATTGACGGCCACGACCCACTGCAAGGAGCCGCTTCCGCTCGATCAGTTGCGGCGGCGTTCCTCCTGCGTCCATTGGAATGCCCCGCGGTCGAATGACTACAAATTATGCAGTACGAATTAAAAAGGCGGCAGATGGCGCCGTGGTGCTCAATCGAATAGGGCAGTAGCGCTGTCGCGATTGGAGTGCGCTGCGACGATGCGCTGCATCATTTCGACGAATACGGCCTGCTCCCGTTCACTTAAATTATCGAGCGTGGCGCGGTGCGCGGCCCGCGCTGATGCCTCGATTTTTGCCAGAAGCGCCGCTCCCGCCGGCGTCAATTTACAGAGCCGCGCGCGGCGGTCCTCATCATTTACGGCTCTCTCGACATAATTGTGAGCGGCCAGCCGCTTGAGCGCGCCGGTCGTCGTCGTCCTATCCAACGCGATATCGGCCGCCAACGTGGTCTGATCGGCGGTTTTCCGCACCGCGAGCGCCGAAAGCAGGCTGTATTGCAGCGGCGTCACCTCGAATTCTCCGCACGCTTCCTGGAACAGCGCGACGTGAATCTGATGCAGCCGCCGGATCAGAAAGCCCGGTCGTTCTGACAGCGGCCACGGGCGATGTCTGGTCTCGCCATGACGCTTTTTTGCTTTCCGCAACGCACTCTCCCAGCCTCGGAACGTCAGCGCGAATAGCTCGATTCGATCGGCTTCGCCACGGGAAGATCATGGCATGAAGTTTGCTCTTGTAAAATACGAAGTATGCTTCGTATTCTGGCGACGGCGGGGTGACGCCGCCGGCGAAGACAGGAGAGATTGTTCATGTCGATCAGCGCCACCTTCGACCAGCTTCTGCGCGGCGGCCGCGTGATCTGCCCGGCCTCCGGCATCGACGGGATCAGGGATGTCGCCATCCGCAATGGCAAGATCGCGGCGGTGCAGAGCGACATTTTGCCGACCAGCGCTAGAGAGGTGATCGACGTAACCGGCAAGCTGGTATTGCCGGGCCTCATCGATACCCACGCGCATGTCTATCAGTATGTCACCGGCCGCTTCGGCATGAATGCCGACATGGTGGGCGTCCAGTCCGGCGTGACGACCTTGGTCGATCAAGGTGGCCCGTCCTGCATGACGCTGCCCGGTTTCCGACACTTCGTCGCCGAGCCTGCGAAATCGCGCGTTTATGCCTTCCTGTCGGCTTACCTGGTCGGTGGGCTCGAGGGCCATTACTATCCGCAACTCTATAGTCCTGAAGGTGTCGATATCGACGCCACGGTGAAGGCGGCGACGGCCAATCTCGACATTGTTCGCGGCATCAAGGCCCATGCCGAGATCGGCGGTTTTGCGCGCTGGGGCATTCGCGTCATCGAAATGGCGGCGGAGATTGGACGCCGCGCAGATCTGCCGGTCTATGTGCACTTCGGCCAGCTCTGGGGCCTGCCTGAAAGCGGCACCAATGGCGAAGACGTCGATACGATTTTGGCGCGCGTGATTCCCTTGCTGCGAGAAGGCGACGTGCTGGCGCATCCGTTCACGCGTCATCCCGGAGGCTTCGTCAACCGTGACGGTGAAGTGCATCCGGTGATCCAGGCGGCGCTCGATCGCGGCTTGAAGGTCGACGTTGGTCACGGCAGTCATTTCTCCTATCGTCTCGCCAGGAAAGCGATCGCCGCTGGAATCATTCCGACCACGCTCGGCGCTGATATTCACGGTTACAATACCCATGTGCCTGCGCCCGCCGGCACACCCGACCAGCATGAGGACGACGAAAATCATCCCTTCGCCGGCCAGGCCAAGTTCAGCCTGGTCCAGGCGATGAGTTCGATGATGGCGCTCGGGCTCACGCTCGAGCAGGTCGTGCCGATGGTCACATCCAACCCGGCCAGGATGCTCGATCGGGTTGACGAAATCGGCGCCCTCAAGATCGGCAGGGACGCCGACGTCTCGGTGATCGGAGAGCGAACCGGACGATTTGCCCTTCGTGACAACGAGAACAATGAAGTCGTCGCTGATCGTCTGCTGCAGCCTGAGTTCTGCTTGCGCGCGGGTGCGCGATACGACGCAGTGGCGCCAATTTTGCCGCAGGCGGTTGCGGCGTAGGAGCAGCATCAGCCCGATCGAGGAGAGCGTCACCGTGCGCAATGAGCGCGAGTTTCCTTCCGCAGGCGGGGCGGGCGCCGGACAAGGCGTCGGCGCTCGGCTGCCGCGAAAGGAAGACGATCGGCTGATGCGGGGCCGCGGCCAGTTCGTGGCCGACATCCGCCTCGCCGGGCTGCAAGACGTTGCTTTTGTACGCAGCCCTTTGGCGCATGCGCTGGTCCGTGGCATCCACGTGCCGGAGCGTTATCGCGGCAGCGTCTTCACCGCGGTGGATCTAGCAGGCGTCAATCCGATCCGCGCAGTGTCTGGGTTGCCGGGATTCAAGATTTCCGAACAGCCGGTGCTGGCCACCGGCAAGGTGCGTCAGGTCGGCGAACTCGTCGCCATGTGCGTCGCGCCGACGCGTGCCGAGGCCGAGGATGTTGCGGCAGCGGTGATGCTCGATCTCGAAGAGCTTCCTGCCGTCTATGACATGCGGAAGGCGCGCGAGCCGGGTTCGGCTCTCGTGCACGAGCATTGGGGCGATAACGTCTTTCTCGAAACCAATTTCGAGGTCGACATCTCCAGGGCGTTCGATGCGCCGATCAAGGTGTCGCGCGAGATATCGACGGCGCGGCAGTGCATGTCGCCGCTCGAGGGGCGCGGCGTGGTCGCGACCTTCGATCACCGTCTCGACCAGCTCACGCTCTATTCCTCGGCCCAGATGCCGCACATCACGCGCAGCGGCCTTGCCGAATGCCTCGGCATGGAGCAGGGCCGAATCCGCATCGTTTCGCCCGACGTCGGCGGCGGCTTCGGGCACAAGGGAATCCTTCTGCCAGAAGAAGTCTGCCTCTCATGGCTGACGATGCGTCGCGGTCATCCCGTGCGCTGGACCGAGGACCGCCGCGAGCATCTCACCGCCAGCTCCAACTGCCGCGAGCACCACTACAAAATCACCGTCTATGCCGACCGTGACGGCCGGCTGCGCGGCATCGATTGCGAAGCGACCGTCGATTCCGGTGCTTACTCGTCATATCCGTTCTCGGCGTGCCTTGAGGCGGCGCAGGTCGCCAGCATCCTGCCTGGACCTTATTTGATGCCGGCCTATCGCTGCCGGACGTTTTCGGCCGCCACCAACAAGTGTCCGATCCTGCCTTATCGCGGCGTGGCCCGCACCGGCGTCTGCTTCGCGCTGGAACTGATGCTCGATCTGGTCGCGGCGGAAGCCGGACTGGAGCCGGGCGAGGTGCGCCTGCGCAATCTGGTGCAGCCCGACCAGATGCCGTTCGACAACATCACCAACAAACACTTCGACAGCGGCGACTATCCCGAGGCGATGCGACGGGCGCTTGCGTCCATCGACGTCGAAGGCGTGCGCGCGCGTCAGCGCAAGGGCGAGCCAGATGGGCGCCAGATCGGCGTCGGCGTCTCCATCTATTGCGAGCAGGCCGCGCACGGGACCTCGGTCTATTCCGGCTGGGGCATCCCGATGGTGCCCGGTCATGAACAGGCGTCTGCGCGCTTGACGCCGGACGGCGGTCTCGAACTGCGGGTCGGCGTACATTCGCATGGGCAGGGCATGGAGACGACGCTCGCCCAGGTCGCGCATGAGATGCTGGGCGTCGATGTCGCCAAGGTGCGCCTGATCCTCGGCGACACGGCGATGACGCCGTACTCCACCGGCACCTGGGGCTCGCGCTCGATGGTGATGGCGGGCGGTGCGGTCGCAACCGCTTGCCGTGAGTTGGGCGAGCGCGCCAGACGCATCGGTGCCAAGCTGTTGCAGCACGATCCGGCTGCGGTGGTGCTGCAGAACGGTGAAGTTCGTGGCGTCAACGGCAGCGTCACCTTGAAGGAAATCGCCCATACCTGGTATCGCCGGCCGCAGGATCTGCCTGCTGATGTCGATCCCGGCGGACTGGAGGTCACGGCAGGCTACAAGCCGCAGCGCGACACCGGGACCTTCAGCTATGCCGCGCATGCCGCGGTCGTTGCAGTCGATCCTGACATCGGCGAGGTCGAGATCCTCGATTACGTCATCGTCGAGGACGGCGGCGTTCTCGTCAATCCGATGGTGGTGGACGGCCAGATCTATGGTGGCCTGGCCCAAGGCATCGGCACCGCGCTGTACGAGGAGATGCCGTTCGATGCGGCTGGTCAACCGCTGGCGACGACGCTCGCGGACTATCTGCTGCCCGGGCCCACCGAAGTGCCGGCGCCGCGTCTCGATCACATGGAGATGCCGTCGCCCTATACGCAGTTCGGCGTGAAGGGAATCGGCGAGGGCGGCGCCATCGCCCCGCCGGCCGCGATCGCCAACGCCGTCAACGACGCGCTGCGGCCGCTTGGCGTTGAGCTGATGCAATCACCGATCACGCCATATCGCGTCGTCGAGGCGGTTCTGGCCGCGCGCAAAGCAGAAGGGCCGGCGGCATGAAACCGGCGCCTTTCGGCTACGAACGTCCGTCCGACTTGCAGGCGGCACTCGCCGTGCTCGGCGAGGCCAAAACTTCCGCCAAGATCATTGCCGGTGGCCAATCGCTCGGTCCCATGCTCAATCTGCGGCTGGTCGAGCCGCAGTTGATCGTCGACATCAGCGGTCTTGCCGAACTCAAGCAAGTCGAGCGTCGTGGCGACGAACTCGTGCTCGGGGCCTGTATCACCCACGCCGACATCGAGGACGGGCGTATTCCGGACGTCACGCGTGGCGCCATGCAGAGCGTCGCCGCCAACATCGCCTACCGCGCCGTGCGCAATCGCGGTACGATCGGCGGATCTCTCAGCCATGCCGACCCCGCGGCAGACTGGGTATCCGCGCTCTCGGCGCTCGGTGCGCGATTGACGCTGCGAAGCCGCGTGGGTGCGCGGATGGTCACGATGGAGGACTTCATCGTCGCCGCACTCGAATCTGCGCTGAGCGATGGCGAGATCGTCGAAACCGTTCATGTCCCGGCGATACCGGCATCGGCGCACTGGGGCTATGCCAAGAGTTGCCGCAAGACAGGCGAGTTCGCGCATGCGATCGGCGCAATCCTGGTCGATCCGAGCGCTGCGACCGCCCGCGTCGTGATCGGTGCGATCGATGCCGCGCCGATCGTCATCACGGATGCTGCAGAGCTGTTCGGTGGGCGCGTTGCCGGCGACTACAAGGATCGCTTCGACGCGCGTGTCGCTGATGTCCTGCTGGCAAAGGCGGGCATCTCGAACGCGGTGCATCGTCATATTCATGTGAACGTGCTCAAGCGTGCGGTCAGTGAGGCCGCCGCATGAGCGTGATCGCACTCACCGTGAACCGGCGCGCCGTGCAGGTATCAGCCGAACCGCGCACCAATCTTGCGGATTTCGTCCGCGAGAAGCTCGATCTGACCGGCACGCATCTTGGCTGCGAACACGGCGTTTGCGGCGCTTGCACGGTGCTGCTCGATGGCATGCCGGCGCGCTCGTGCATCACGTATGCGGTGGCCTGTGAAGGGGCTGAGGTTACCACGATCGAAGGCCTCGATGAGGATAGCGTTACGACAGAGCTTCGCGCGGCCTTCACCCGCGAGCATGCGCTGCAATGCGGCTATTGTACACCGGGAATGCTGGTCTCGGCGCGCGATCTGGTGCTGCGCCTGCCGCAAGCCGACGAGCGCCTGATCCGCGTCGGATTGAGCGGCAATCTGTGCCGGTGCACCGGCTATGTCGGAATCGTGCGGGCGGTGCAATCCGTGATCGAAGCGCGGCGCGCTCGCAGTATCGCACCGATGCCGGACGGAGGACGAAAGATCTTGGGTCCCGTTGGCTCAGGTCGCAGCGACGCGGACCGGACCGAAAGCATGCGATCGGTCGAAAGCGAGCCAACATCGCCCGAAGCGGCCGGTTCGGTTCCTTCGATTCCGGATTTCATCCCGGCCACCGTCCTGGAGCAGCAATTCAGCGTCGCGCATCCGCCCGAGCAAGTATTTGCGATGTTCGACGACATCGCAGCCGTCGCGGCCTGTCTTCCTGGTGCGTCATTGACGGCGTCGCCGAAGCCGGAGCGCATCGAAGGAGCGATCCGGGTCAGGATCGGTCCGATCGCCGCGACGTTCCAGGGCGTCGCACGCGTCGAGCAAAACCCCGCTGACATGTCCGGCCGCATCGTCGGCATCGGCAATGACCGGCGTAGCCGGTCTTCGACGCAGGGCGAAATTCGCTACCGGCTGGTGCCGCTCGAGCACGGGACGCGCGTCGATCTTTCCATCGGATACACGCTCACGGGCGTGCTGGCGCAGGTCGGGAGGCCGGGGCTGGTGCGCGATCTCGCGGCGCGTCTGATCGCGGAGTTTGCCGGCAATCTCGACCGCCGCCTGTCGGGTTCGTCACCGGACGACGCCACAGCGGCCGAGCTGAATGGAGTGGCGCTGGTTTTCGGTCTCTTGCGCGCGCGGGTCGCCGGTTGGATTGGCCGTTTCTCGTCCAACAAGGACGGAGCGACGTGATGGATCGATCGTCCGCCTGGCGCGGAAACGACGAGGTTTGAACTGCGGATGGATGAACAGCGTAAGATTGGAGAACCACATGACATGGACTTTCAGACTTGTTCCGACGATGGCGCTCGCGTTCGCCTTGCTGGGTGGTACCGCGAACGCTCAAACCATCAAGATCGGCGTGAATGAGCCCCTGACAGGCGCGTTCGCCGCGTCCGGTACCTACGTCGTCAACGGCGCCAAGATCGCGGCCGATGAGATCAATGCGAAGGGCGGCATTCTCGGCAAGAAGCTTGAACTTGTCATCGAGGACAACAAGAGCAATCCCACCGAAGCAGCCGCCGTCGCTGAAAAGCTGATCACGAGCGACAAGGTGCCGGTTCTGATGGGGGCGTGGGGTTCTAGCCTGACGCTTGCCGTGATGCCTAAGCTGATGGAATACGAGACGCCGATGGTGGTCGAGACCTCCTCGTCGGGCAAGATCACCACAACCGGCAACCCCTACATCTTCCGTATCTCGCCGCCATCGGCGATCGAAGCCGCGGCATTCAAGGGGATCGTCGACAAGCTCGAATTGAAGAAGGTCGATTTCCTCATCATCAACAACGATTGGGGTCGCGGCACCGCTGAAGATTTCAGCAAGATGATGAAGGAAAAGGGGATCGCGGTCGGGACCGTCGAGACGATGGACCAGGGCGCCCAGGACATGAGCGCACAGCTCTCCAAGCTCAAGGGCACGGATTCCGAGACCATCATCGTGACGACGGCGGTCGACCAGCTAACGCTGATCTTCAAGCAGGCCGCCGCCCTCGGCCTCAAGAAGCGCATCATCACGACCGGAGGTTCGCAGAATCCCGATCAGATCATCGCACAAGCGGGTGCTGCGGCGAACGGCACCATGCATCTGACGACCTTCCTGCCCTGGTTCCCCGAGAAGACGCCGAACCCGGAAGCGACCAGCTACTTCATCGCTGAATGGAAGAAGCGTGGCTACGACTTCGCCGGCTGCACCGAAAGTTTTCGTGGCTATGACGGCATCCGCACGGTGGCGGCGGCAATCGAGAAGGCGGGCAAGGCTGAGCCTGCGGCGATAAAGGCGGCGCTCTGGGATATCAAGGTGAAGGGCCTGAACGGCGACATCGTGTTCCGCAAGTCCGGTCCCGAAGGCAAGGAAAGCGGCCAGAGCCAGCCCAACGTCTACCTGATCGAAATCACCGACGGGAAGATCGGCATGAAGACACTTTGACGTCACGTGACTGACCGTCGAGGGTTGCGGCAGACCGCGGCCCTCGCCGGCGTCAAGAAATCCGGGGGCACCCTTGAGCGAGTTTCTGCAACATCTGATCAACATGCTGGTGCTCGGCGGCACCTATGCGCTGCTGGGCATCGGGCTGACCTTGATCTTCGGCATCATGAACGTCGTGAACTTCACGCACGGGGTGCTGTACACGTTCGGCGCCTACATCATGTTCATCGTGGTGCACCAGCTCGGAATTAACTTCTTCCTCGCGCTGCCGCTCGCCGTCCTCGCGGGCTGGCTGCTTGGCGCGGTGATCGAACTGACCCTGCTGCGGCCGCTGCGCGGCTCCGACATCGACACGACCATGCTTGTCATGATCGGCGCCTGGATCGCGATGCAGTCCGGCACGTTGTGGATATGGGGCGGCGTCGCGAAATCGGTGACCACGCCTTTCCCCGAGGCGCCACTGGTCCTGGGACCAGTCTCGGTGTCCTGGTTGCGGCTGTTCGTGCTCGCAGCGGCGGCGATACTGATTGTGGTCACCTATCTCCTGATCAACAGGACAAAGCTCGGCTGTGCGATGCGGGCGACGTTTCAGGATCAGGACACCGCCTCGCTGATGGGCGTCAATGTCGACCTGATCTACACCTCGACCTTCGCGATCGGTTCGAGCCTTGCCGCCGCGGCGGGCGCGCTGCTCGGCCCGGTCTACGTCATCTTCCCGCAAATGGGCGATCTCGCCGCCGTCAAGGCATTCGCGATCGTGATCCTCGGCGGGCTCGGCAACATCACCGGTGCGGTAATTGGCGGTTTCATTCTGGCATTGGCGGAGGAACTGGGCGCCGGCTACGTCTCCTCGGGATACCGCGATGCCATGGGCTTTCTGATCATTATCGCGGTTCTGATCTTCAAGCCGACCGGGCTTTTTGCGCGTTCGGAGCGCGTCGGATGAAGTCAGCACTCGCCATTCTCACGGTCGTCGCGTTCGCATCGGTGCCGTTGTGGCTGCGCGATCCGTATCTCATGAACGCGCTGATCACGACCGGTATCTTCATCATCGGCGCGATGAGCCTCAATCTGCTGCTCGGGTTCACCGGCCAGCTCAGCCTCGGTCACATCGCGTTCTTCGGCATTGGCGCTTATGTCAGCGCATTGACGTCGCTTGGTTTCGATGTCGGCTTGCCCTTTGGCCTTCGCATTGTTCACGCTCCCTGGCCGCCGATCGCGGGCTTCGTGTTGGCCATCGTCGTTGCTGGATTGTGTGGATATCTCGTGGGGCTGCTGTCGTTTCGCGTCCGCGGCGCCTATTTCGTGATCGTTACGATTTCCTTTGCCGAAGTGGTGCGGTTGGTGGCGCTGAACTGGGTCGAGCTGACGCAGGGGCCGCTGGCACTGACCAACATTCCCTCGATGACGATTGGATTGCCGGGTTTCGGAGATCTGACCCTCCGCACCAAGCTGCAGAACTACTACCTCGTGCTTGCCGTCGCGGTTGTCACCTATCTGCTGATCTCGCGCCTGGTCCATTCGCATTTCGGCCGCGCCATGCGTGGGCTGATGGAAAACGAAACGCTGGCGGTGTCCGTCGGCATCGACGTGACAAGGACCCTCACTTTGGCGGCGGTGATCTCGGCCGGGATCGCGGGTGCGGCCGGCAGTCTCTACGCACACTACATCCGGATCATCGATCCCGAGGTGTTCGCCTTCATCAACACGGTGACGATGGTGATCATGGTCATCACCGGCGGCAAGGGGTCGCTGGCCGGGCCCGTCGTCGGCGGCATGATCTTTGGACTGTTGCCTGTGTTTCTGCGTCCGATCATGGCGCCGGAGGCGCAGTGGATCGCGTATGGCGGCGTGCTGATCGTTATCCTGTTCATATTGCCGCGCGGGATCGTGCCGTCGTTGGCGCTGCGATTTGTGAAACCGCGGAGCCGGGCCGAGACGGTTGCTCCGGTTGCCTTCTCCGAACGGGACGCCAAGGAGCACGCGTGATGATAGCGACTGCCTTGAAGGTCGAGCAGGTCGCCGTGCACTTCGGGGGGCTGGTCGCGCTCTCGGACATGAACTTTACGGTCGGCGAGGGCGAAATCGTCAGCCTGATCGGGCCTAACGGCGCCGGCAAGACGACGGCTTTCAACGTCGTCACGGGCTTTCTTGACCCAACCCGCGGGGCGGTGAGCTATCGTGGAACCGCGCTCAATGGATTGAAGCCACATCAGATCGCGGATCTCGGTTTGGCCCGCACCTTCCAGCGCACCAGCGTTTTTCCGAACGACACCGTCTACGACAATCTGCTGGTCGGGCTGCATCGCCAGGGCAGGGTCAGCCTTCTCGAAGCCATTCTCGGCCTGCCGCGCGCGCGGTCTTCGGAGCGCCGTTTGCGGGAACGCGCCAGCGAATTGGTCGAATGGGTCGGGCTCGAACGCCGCGCGCACGATCTTGCAGGCTCGCTATCCTACGGCGAGCAGCGGCTTGTCGGCGTGGCGCTGGCGCTGGCCGCCGAGCCGTCGATGCTGCTGCTCGACGAGCCGGTCTCCGGCATGAACGCCTCGGAAACCCACACCTTCGTGCAGTTGGTTCGCAACATCAGGGATCGCGGCGTCACCATCCTACTTGTCGAGCACGATATGCCGATGGTGATGAGTGTCTCGGATAGGATCGTGGTGCTGAACTATGGCCGCATCATTGCCGAAGGACCGCCAGACATGATCCGGAACGATCCGGCGGTCATCGAGGCCTATCTCGGGCAGGGAGCGACACGTGCTTGAGATTCGCGACATGGTGTGTGGCTATGGCGGTGTCACTGCTCTCCGCGGCATTTCGCTGGAGGTCAAGGCCGGGCAGCTCGTCGCCTTGATCGGCGCCAATGGCGCCGGCAAGAGCACCACGCTGCGTGCGATCTCCGGGCTGGTTGCGCCGCGTTCCGGATCGATGCTGTTCGAAGGCAAGGACATCGCAGGTGCCAAACCGCCGCGCGTGGTGGCCTGCGGGATCGCGCATTGTCCGGAAGGACGGCGGGTATTTCCTCATATGACGGTCGAGGAAAATCTCGACATGGGGGCCTATCTGCGCAGTAGTACCGCCGAGATCGCGGCCGACCGCGATCGGATCTATGCCGAATTTCCACGCCTTGCCGACCGCAAGCGGCAGGCTGCCGGCACCTTGTCGGGTGGTGAGCAGCAGATGCTGGCGATCGGCCGGGCGTTAATGTCACGTCCACGCCTGATCATGTTCGACGAGCCTTCCCTCGGGCTTGCGCCCAACATCGTCGAGCGAACTTTTGCAATCATCCGCGGCATCCGCGATGCCGGAACGACGGTGCTGCTGGTGGAGCAGAACGCCTTTGCGGCGCTCGAGATGTGCGACCACGCCTATCTTTTGGAAGGCGGCCGCATCGTTCTGTCCGGGCCTGGCGCGGAGATGATCGAGAACGAGCACGTGCGAAAGGCCTATCTTGGCGGATGAGCGGCCTGAAACGGCGGCGTTGTCGGGCGATGAGCGATGGATGCCGGTCTGCGGGCTCAGCCGGCTGATTTCGCAGACGATCGTCTGTGTCCGCGTGACCGGCGTCGACTTGATCCTGGTCTGGAGCGAAGGACGCGCGGTAGCCTGCGAACGAATATGCCCGCACGAACAGGCTGACCTCAGTTTTGGACATCTGTCGGGAGGGCGCTTGTTCTGTCCCCGTCACGCGGCCTCGTTCGATCTCCGTAATGGCCGGATTTCCTACGGCTGGCCGAGCCGGCCGTTGCGGCTATACCCGGTCCGGATCAGGGACGATCAGATCTGGACGGACGCAGGCGCGATCAAGAAGCCCATGGCCTAGCCAATGGCGCTATCCGACCAGCTTTCGGGCGATATCGACAAGCGCGCCGTCAGGACGCCGCAGTTCACTAAGGATGCTGAAATGGTCTGCGCCTTCGATCGGGAACAGATTACCTGGCGCGTGCGCGGCCATCCGCGATTCATAAAGCTTGATCGAATCGAAAACCAGCGCCGGCAGTTCGGCCGTGCCATAGGCAATATCGAGCCGCTTGTGGACAGCGGGCAGGCTAAGTGGCGAAAGACTTGCGATTTCCTGGTCGGTCAGCTTCAGCGCGTTGTTGAGCCCGGTGTCGCGGATCGGCGCAAGATCGTACACGCCGGAAATCGCCAGTCCCGCGGTGACGCGCGGGTGCTCGAGTGCCATTGCGACGAGGTGCGCGCCGGCCGACCAGCCCGAGAGCACGACGGGCCCGGAGATGCCGTATGACTCTCCGTTTTGGGTCAACCAATCGAGCGACCGGGATATCTCCGCCACGATCTCTGTCAACGAAGCGTCGGGCGCCAGCGAATATCCGGGAATGGCAACCGACCAGCCATGCGCCGCGACGCCTTCGACCAGCATGGCAAACACTTCGCGCGAATTGCGCTGCCAATAGCCGCCATGCAGGAAGACCAGGCAGGGTGCCGTCTTCTCGGCGGCCGGATAGAGGTCGATCTTTGTCCTTTCGCGTTCGCCATAGGGAACATCAAGAAACGAGCTGCGGCTGGCGCGCAGCGTTTCGGACATCTGGTTTCTTTCGGCGATCAGCGCTGCGCTGTTCTTTACCGCTGCATTGTTGTCATAGGCGGCGTCACGCTCCGCCTGGGAAAGCGCTGCCCAGCTCGACCGGGGATCGGGAATTTTGTCTTTCATCGCCGATATGTCAATCACGCGTCACTCCCACGGAAGCCAAAGCGTTCGTTGTTGTTCAAGTCCCCTAGGGGACGATCACGAGTTTAGTACGACCAAGCCGCCCGCCGGTTTCGGCGACCGGCGTCAGCGAGTGCAGCATGCGGATGTCCGGATTGGTCAGGTTCATGCAGGGTGGCACCATGCAATTCTCGTGCTTGGAAGGGGAAGTACAGCGCCGGTGCCAATGGAGATGCTTGCGAGCGCCGTAGTCGCTTGGCCAGGGAAGGGCGAGTTCGTCGAAGTTGCGCCGTGCTGCATAGGTGCCCAGCAAAATAGCTGGATACGTCTCCGCCGGCGCAGTCAATGGCATGGAAATTGCTGAACATTTGGCTACAGTTCGTCGGTCAGCGCGTGGAGATTTGGAATGCTTGGGGGAGCCGAACTGCGGCTTGCCGTCGATATCGGAGGCACGTTCACGGATATCGTCCTGGATGTGGGTCAGGATCGCAGGACGCGCAAGGTGTTGACGACGCCCGCGCGACCGGAGCAAGCGGTGCTGGACGGGATGCGTCTCATTCTGGCCGACGCGCGCGCTCACATATGCGATATCGACGTCTTCATTCACGGCACGACGCTTGCGACCAACGCCATCATCGAACGCCGCGGCGCGAAGACGGCGCTTGTCGCAACGCAAGGTTTCCGTGACGTGCTCGATATCGGTACCGAGAGCCGCTACGATCAGTACGACCTCGCGATCGACAAGCCGAAACCGCTGGCGCCGCGCGCCCTGCGTTTCACGGTCCCCGAGCGCATCGACGCGCAGGGCGCCGTGCGGTTGCCGCTCGACGAAGCCGCCGTGCGTGCACTCGTGCCCGAGCTGCGCGCGCAGAATGTAGAAAGTGTCGCCTTCGCCTTCCTCCACTCCTATGCCAATCCCGAGCATGAACGGCGCGCCGCCGCGATCCTGAAGCAGGAAATGCAGGGTGTCTGGGTAACGCTGTCGTCGGCGGTGTGCCCTGAAATCCGCGAATACGAGCGGACCTCGACTGCGGTGGCCAATGCCTATGTGCAGCCGTTGATCGACGGCTATCTCGCGCGCATGGCCGAGGGGCTGCAGGCCGAGCAGTTTCGCGGCGCCATCTACCTCGTGACCTCGGGCGGCGGCGTCACCTCGATCGAGACGGCGCGGCGCTTTCCGGTGCGCCTGGTTGAATCGGGGCCGGCAGGCGGCGCGATTTTTGCGGCGCAAATCGCGGCGCGTCTCGGCGAGAGCAGGGTTCTGTCCTTCGACATGGGTGGCACCACCGCGAAGATCTGCCTGATCGAAAAGTATCAGCCCGAAACCTCGCGCGTGTTTGAGGTCGATCGCGCCGCCCGCTTTCTGAAAGGGTCGGGCCTGCCGGTGCGCATTCCCGTGATCGAGATGGTCGAGATCGGCGCCGGCGGCGGCTCGATCGCGCGGGTCGACGCCCTGAAGCGCGTCACGGTCGGGCCCGAGAGCGCGTCATCCGAGCCGGGGCCGGCCTGCTACGGCCGCGGCGGTCAACGACCCGCTGTGACGGATGCGGATGTCGCGCTCGGCAAGATCGACCCTGACGCATTTGCGGGCGGGACGATCAAGCTTAGCCCCGAACTGTCTAAACAGGCCTTGTTGCGCGATATTGGTGAACCACTGGGACTGTCGGCGGAAACCTCGGCCTACGCCGTGCATGAGGTCGTGTGCGAGAATATGGCGAGTGCTGCCCGCGTGCATGCAGTCGAGCGCGGCGCCGTCGTCGGCCAGCACACCCTGATCGCTTTCGGCGGCGCCGCGCCGCTGCATGCGGCCCGTGTCGCCGAGAAGATCGGCGTCTCGCGCGTGATCGTACCGTCCAATGCCGGCGTTGGCTCGGCCGTCGGATTTCTTGCCGCGCCCATTGCCTACGAGTTGGTGCGCAGCCGTCATGCCAGGCTCGATGCGTTCGATGTCGCAGCTGTGTCCGACCTGCTGGATGAGATGGCGACCGAGGCGCGCGCTTTGGTCGAACCCGGCGCTGCCGGTGCGCCGGTGCGCGAACGACGCGCCGCCTTCATGCGGTATGTCGGACAGGGACATGAGATCACGGTCGAGCTGCCGAACCGGCGGTTGACGGCCGCGGATCTCGCAGGTCTGCGCCAGGCCTTTGAGACCGATTATGCGGCCTTGTTCGAGCGGCCGATCCCGGGCGCTGCGATCGAGGTGCTGAGCTGGTCGGTGCTCGCGTCCACCGAGCCGCGCAATCCGTCGCGCGTTGCCGAGGTTACGCGCAAGCCGGCCGGAAAAGCCGCGGGCAGCCGCAAGTTTTTCGATGGCCGCGCGGGGAAGATCGTCGAGATTCCGCTGTACCACCGTGACCAGATGGCGCCGGGGGCGACCATCGCGGGACCGGCTGTGATCGCGGAAGATGAGACATCGACATTCGTCTCGACGAGCTTCGACGCCCATATCGACGGTGCCGGCAGCATCGTCATGGAACGGAAGGCGGCATGACCATGAATGAGTCAAGCGGCGCGAGCCTGATCGATCTGCAGATCATGTGGCACCGGCTGATCGCGGTGGTCGAAGAGCAGGCGCAGGTGCTGCTGCGCACGGCCTTCAGCCCGATCGTGCGCGAATGTGGCGACCTCTCGGCCGGTGTGTTCGACCTCAAGGGGCGCATGTTGGCGCAGGCGGTGACGGGTACGCCGGGCCACGTCAATTCCATGGCCGAGTCGGTCAAACATTTCATCGCGCATTTCCCGCTTCAGACGATGAAGCCGGGCGACGCCTACATCACCAACGATCCCTGGATGGGGACCGGCCATCTCAACGACTTCGTCGTCACCACGCCCTGCTTCAAGGACGGCAAAGCGGTCGCGCTGTTTTCCTGCACCAGCCATTTGATGGATATCGGCGGTATCGGTTTCGGGCCTGATGCCACCGACGTCTTCATGGAGGGGCTCTACATCCCGATGCTGAAGCTGATCGATCAGGGCGTCGTCAATGAAACGCTGATGGCGATGATCCGCAGCAACACGCGTCTGCCGATCGACACCGAGGGTGACACCTATTCGCTGGCCGGCTGCAACGATGTCGGCTGCCAGCGCCTTGTCGAGATGATGCGTGAATTCGAGATCGAGTCACTCGATGCGCTCGGTGATTTCATCTGTGACCGCTCGCGGGAGGCGGTGCTTGCCGAGATCGCCAGGCTGCCGAAGGGCGTCTGGCGCAACAGCATGGTCGTCGACGGCTATGATGCGCCGGTCACGCTCGCGGCGACGCTGACGATTTCGGAAGAAGGCATTCACGTCGACTTCGACGGTACCTCGGGCGCCTCGAAGTTCGGTATCAATGTGCCGCTCTCCTACACCACCGCCTACACTGTGTTCGGCCTCGGCTGCGTGGTCGCCTCGCAGATCCCGAACAATGCGGGGTCACTCTCGCTGCTGACCGTCGCGGCGCCCGCGGGCTCGATCCTCAATGCGCCGAAGCCGGCGCCGGTGGCGTCGCGCCATGTCATCGGCCAGATGCTGCCCGACGTGGTGTTCGGCTGCCTGCGTCAGATCATTCCCGAGCGGGTGCCGGCCGAAGGCACGTCCTGCCTGTGGAATCTCAATGTGCGCGGACAGACGCGCAGCGGCGCCGGCGGCAATTACGGGTTCTCGATGGCGGTGACGAGCAACGGCGGCACCGGCGCGCGTTTTGCCAAGGATGGATTGTCGGCCACGGCCTATCCCAGCGGCGTACGCGGCACGCCGGTCGAAATCGCGGAGACGCAGACGCCGTTGATCTTCTGGCGCAAGGAGCTGCGTCCGGATTCGGGCGGCGCCGGCCGCACCCGCGGTGGCCTCGGGCAGATCATCGAAGTCGGCAGCGGCGTCGATGCGCCGTTCGACATTCTGGCCGCCTTCGACCGCATCGATCATCCGCCCCGCGGCCGTGATGGCGGCCGTGACGGCGAAGCCGGCTACGTCGGACTGAAGTCGGGACGGAAGCTGCGCGGCAAGGGGTTTCAGACCGTGCCGCCAGACGATCGGCTGGTGGTGATGACGCCCGGGGGCGCCGGGATCGGCGACCCGAGGCAGCGCGCGCCGTCAAGCGTTCGCGACGACGTCGAAAGCGGCCTGGTGTCGAGCGCGAATGCGGTTGCGGTTTACGGTTTCGCGGACTGACGCGTCCGGCGACGCGCTCGCGGCCCGATCAAGTTCGGAAATGACACGTCCCACATGCTTCAGCAAAAGGAGAGGGGTTCATGAAGACAACCAGGCGCACATTCATGGCAACCGGAGCAGCAGCGGCAGGTTTCCTGGCCGCTCCGCACATCGCGCGGGCGCAAAGCACGATCAAGCTGGACCTGTCGACGGTTTGGCCGGAGGGTAATTTCCATACCAAGAATGCAAAACTCTTCGCAGCCGAGGTCGGCAAGGCGACCGGCGGCGCGATCGAGATCGTTGTCCACGCAGGCGGCTCGCTCGGCTACAAGGGCCCCGAGCATCTCAATGCCGTGCGCGACGGACTGGTGCCGATGGCCGACATCCTGAACATCCAGCAGGTCGGCGAAGCGCCGTTGCTCGGCATCGAGGGTGTACCTTTTCTGGTCTCGTCTCCGGATGAACTGCGGGTACTGCAAAAGTATTCGCGACCCGAGTTCGACAAGATAGCGACCAAGTACAATCAGACGATCCTCTACACCGTGCCATGGCCAACGCAGTACCTCCACAGCAAGGTGAAGACCGACAACCTGGAGGGTCTCAAGGGCCTGAAAATTCGGGTGCCGGACCGCCAGGCCGGCGACATGGTGAATGCGCTCGGCATGGTGGGCGTGCAGATCCCCTGGGGCGAGACAGTGCCGGCGCTTGCATCGGGCGCGGTTGTCGGGGTGACCACCTCTTCCGTCTCGGGTGTGGACGGCAAGTTCTGGGAGTTCCTGAAGTACTTCTACCGGACCAACCATGTGTGGAGTTCGCAGATCGTCACCATCAACAATGACAGTTGGAAGAAGATCTCGCCAGCGCACCAGAAGGCTATCATGGACCTCGTCGCCAAGCTCGAGCCTGAGTTCTGGAGCGTGTCGATCGAGGCCGATAAGGCCAGCAGCAAGCGCCTGATCGAGGGCGGCATGGAACTGGTCGAAGTGCCTGCGACCCTGCTGAAGGAGATGCGCGAGAAGACGGCAAGTCTTGAGCAGGCCTTTATCGCTCGTGCGGGGGCCATCGCCGGCGATATCATCAGCAAATACAGGAAGGATATCGGCCGTGCATGATGTCGCTGCCGGCGCGGCCGCGGCTAATACGTCAGACGGCAAGACGGACAAGCAGGCGGGCCTTAGGCCAGCCTTGGATGCAGTAGCGCGCGTCCTGGACGGCGTCGACCGCCTGTCGGAATGGGGGGCGTGGGCGTCCGCCCTGTGCATCCTCGGCATCCTGATGCTGATTGTCGCAGAAGTCGTCGCCCGCAACATTTTCAACAAGAGCATCGACTTCGCCTGGGAGTTCAGTGCCTACCTCATGGGCGCGGCGTTCATGCTGGGCGCCGCCTATTCACTGCGGACGGGCTCGCAGGTACGGGTGAAGGTGCTGCTCGACAACCTGTCGCCGCCCGGCCAGCGCGCTCTCGATCTGTTCGCGACGGCGCTGTGCGTGATCGTCGCCGCTTACCTGACCTTTGCGCTCGGGCATTTGACCTGGCTCTCCTGGATGCGCGAATCGCGCTCCGACAAGGCGAGTGAACTTCCGCTCTGGATCGCCCAGTTTCCGTTGGCCTTGGGCGCGTTGCTGTTCACGCTGCAATCGCTGACGCGCTTCGTGCGCGTGCTGCGCGGTGAGCCCGGCGAGGATGAGACGTTGCGCGTCGGTCAGGATGCGAAGGCGGAGGCGTCGTGACCATCGTTCTCTTGACCCTGCTGGGACTGCTCTCGGCCATGCTGCTTGTCAGCATCTGGATCGGACCGGCGTTGATCGGTATCGGCATCGTGATGCTCGACCTGTTCACTTCGCGCCCGACCATGCGGCAGATCGGGCTGTGGTCGTTCAACGTGCTTACCTCGTCCGAGGTCGTTTCGCTTCCGCTATTCATCCTGATGGGTGAATTGCTGTTCCGCACACGCCTGTCGCAGTCGCTGTTCACCGGGATCGCTCCCTGGGTCGGCTTTCTCCCAGGCCGGCTCCTGCACACCACTATTTTGGGCTGCTCGCTGTTCTCGGCGATCTCCGGATCGTCGGCCGCTACCACGCAGGTGGTGGGCCGCATCACGCTGACGGAGCTGCTGCGGCGCGGCTACAACAAGGACATCGCTGTGGGCAGTCTTGCCGGCGGAGGCATGCTCGGCTTCCTGATCCCGCCCTCGATCCCGATGATCATCTATGCGGTTCTGGCGGAGGAATCGCTGTTGCGGCTGCTGACCGCCAGCTTCCTGCCGGGCTTCATCGTCGCCGGCAGCTTCATGACCTATATCGCCATACGTGCCCTGATGCGGCCTGACATCGTGCCGGAGCACGACCGGCGGATTTCGGAATGGAGTTGGTCGGACAAGCTGAAGAGCTTCGTCGAGTTAGGACCGGTCGCGTTCCTGATATTCACCGTGCTCGGCACGATGTATCTCGGTATCGCAAGCCCATCAGAAGCGGCGGCGATTGGCGTCGTGGGGGCGCTGCTGGTAGCGCTCCTGCAGCGGGCGCTCACGTGGGAGTCGCTGAAGGAATCCTGCCTCGGCACCGTGCAGACCACCTGCATGATTGGCTTGATCGTCCTCGGAGCCTTCATCGTCGGCACCGTGCTGGCGAACCTGCGACTGCCGCAATTTATTTCCGGGGCGATCTCGTCCTGGAATCTGGCACCGTTCGTTCTGATCATGTTGCTGATGGTCTTCTACATCGTGCTTGGTACCGTGCTTGAAGGCTTCTCCATGATCGTGCTCACTCTGCCGATCGTACTGCCGGTGGTTCTGGCGGCCGGATTCGACAAAGTCTGGTTCGGCGTCTTCCTGATCCTGACGATCGAGATGGCGCAAGTGAGTCCGCCAGTCGCCTTCAATCTGTTTGTGATCCAGAATCTGACCGGCGATTCACAGACCTATGTGGCGTGGAAAGTGCTGCCGTTCTTCCTCATCATGTGCGGCTTCGGGATATTGATCACACTCGTCCCCGGCATCGTCACGTGGCCAGCCGATTTCCTGCTGGGTAAGTAGATGTGCGGGCAGGCCACTCCGCATCGCTCAGCATTTGATACTGTCCCGGTACTCGACCGCGCCGACCTCGCACCGAAAATTTAGGTGCAATCATGGTGAAGAAAAAGGCACGGCGTCATTATCGAAACACCCATGGAAGCGCGTCAAGCCGAGCCCGGCCCCTCGATTCTATTGCTACTTATCATCGTCGTAAGTGTCGCGGTGATCGCTATGGGCTTTGTCTGGTTCGTGTCCTTCCGTACCTAGTTTCGGGTTGCTTTTAGCTCGGACGATTTTATGGCCCGTCATGTGGACAAATTGTCACGCCGGACCGCATTGATCGCCAGCCAGGCAATCCCATGTCCATCCTAACGGAGGACATCATGAAGCAATCGCAGCATTTCTTAGAAAATGCGGAGAACTGCGCGCAACTTGCCGAGCGCGCTGCTGACGAGCCAACTTACAACCGATACAAGCGTATGGAAGCCGCATGGCGGGCTTTGGCCGTTGAGCAAGACTGGCTGAATGGTGAAATTGTTCAGAACGCCAAGCCAGCTAAAGCGAGCGAGTCTGTCGGCTAACTGCTGCCGCGACTATCGTCTATGGAACTTAGCTTTGGCTTCTTTTCCGTTTGATCACGCAACGTGGTCAAACCGTCGTAGTTGCTCGCAAGACGCAAAAGCCTTCTTTTGATAAGCGGGTCAGCTTCGTTCGCAAGCTCCCGAAGGACGCGCGCTCTATCCCTATAAAATCGTTCGTCCATGTACGTCCCTCTCAATAGGGGTACATGCCCGTTTTCTTCGACCGATGATAGTAATCTAGATCACACGTCCGACCTTCACGTAGCGAAGCTTACGTTCACATTTTCGCAATGGAAGCTTGTTCTTTGATCGCTGTTGAGGCGGCCATGATAGAAGCTCGGATGTCCCAATACGATTCGGAAAAAGAATGGCAAAAGCTAAGAAAGTAGTTCGCCGCGCGTGGTCAAGAGACGATGTTCGAACAATGAAGACAATGGCCAAAGCAAAGTTAGGCGTCACTAAGATCGCAAAAGCGTTGAAGCGGACTCCCGGTGCCACCACTGTTATGGCTACGAAGCTGGGGGTTTCCCTATCAACGCGCGCCTAAATGAAACAGCGACAGGCCGTCGTAGCGCCTGTCGCCATTTCCACACATTTTCAGCGAGCGATTTCTCTAGGTCACGCTGCGCGCGGATTGACCACGGTGTATCCACGCAGTGAGCGCGCATGAATTCTCGTTGAGCGCCCGCCTGAGTTCGCATCATATGCCATCCAAATGTCGCCTTCGACGTGCTGTTCTAGAACGAAGACGTGCCCGCGGCGCGCGGCAACCATTCCCGGTGCCGGCGAAGTTCGTGGGAAGCGCAGCCAGTTGGCCGCCAGATTCAATCCCGGTACGATATGGCCGAACACGCGTATGGATGCGCCGCAACCACAGAAAGAACGCGGGCAACCGGCCGGGCGACCGCCGACGACCTGACCACGACCGCCACTCACTTCCGCCACTGCGTTGCGATGTGAAATCTCGCGCTGCTGAAAGCCGCGCTGTTCTCGCGGATATGACGCAAGTCCCCCGCGACGAGACTGGAAGACAGACAAGTCGCAGGGCATTGTGACGTTGCATTCGGATGCGGCGACGGAAGGTCGGGAAGGACGAGCATCTGATGCGCTCGATGAGAGAACAACAAAAAATGACGCAAGAAGTACCATACGCATGCAGGACTCCGATCTGGCGAAGCCTGCCCCGACGCAGAAGCCAATAAATTTTGGGCGAAAATGCGATAGCCGGTGCTATGCAGGAACTTCATGGGCTGATTTGCATTAGCGTTTTGCTCGATTGTGTACAAGCGCGGCTGCATCTATGCCGACACCCGAGCCGCCGACTGGCCCTATCTATTGGCACAAAGCGCTTCGTTACCGAGGAGCTTTATTATAGTTCGACGCCTCCCGCCGACGATTACGTCGCACTGGAGGTCAGTCATTGCTGCCCACCTCGTGTGACTTGTTGTTCTGCTTGCGGGTCGGGCGCTTTCGTGTCCGGCCAACCCGCAGGAGGTGCCCCAGGCGTCTTTTGAACTGCGCAATGAGATCGTCGTTGTATTGTTCCGAGCTTGTGTCGCTGTCTTGCTTCTCTGACTCGGGATCCCGGACCTCAGGTAGCTTTTGCATCGAGGCTGGCTCCTGCGTGGGAGGCCGATGCGTGTGAGTTCACGGTCGAGATTTGCGGTTCTCCAACCACTGGAAACTCCGACGGAGCCAGCGTGGAGAGCTCGTGCGCAGGCAGCGTAGTCTCGGCTTTATCGTCAGAGGTTCGTATTCCGCACTCTACGGCAGACAATTCGATCTGCGCGAGCATGAGAACGGCGGTCTTAAAGGAAACATTGATAGCCCGGCTGAGCTGAAATGGCTTGATAGGTTCCGTGCCGCACCCGGTCAGGAAGAGAGCCTTCAGCCATTTATGAAATGGGACGTGACTGCACTCGAACATTGTGCCCGTTCGCACCGAGAACAGCTTGCGGCACCCATAACACTTGTGAGTGCCGGTCTTGGTACTCAATCCTCTCAGGAGACTAGTCCGGCGATTTTCGCCGCAATGGGGACACACGACCCCGTTCGGCCAGAGGCAGGCCTCGATGAGTTCGAGCGCCGCACATTCATCTTTGAAGCAGAGAGAGAGATCGGTACACATACGGGGCCTCGTTTGCTTCCAAAACGTCGCCGAGATGTTTCACTCCCCTTCGATTTCATTCTCTGAAATCTTTACGTGTGCTTATCCCATGCGAGAACCGTACCAGTTCTTGAATGGAACATAAGCGCGGATTGCAAAGGATTGCTGACAAGGCTCAGGTCAGTACCTAGCTGACTTGGATCGGTTTCTCTGGAAATGAGAACTTCGATAGGACATGCGCGTGGTCACCCTACGCTCTTGACCAGTTCCCGAGCGTGAGTTCGCAAGCGGCGCGTGCACACCGAGCGATCAGCATGCACAACTATAGCGCATCAGGGATCACGCATCACGCGTTCGTGGGTTAGAATAATCAGGTTGCGGTGCACCAATAGTTACGCACTAATTAACGAGGATAGTTACGCATTAATTAACGACACGGCCTGACCGAGGGAGAGTTGTTCCCGAGCACTGCCGACTAAGCGACACATAGTGAGATCCAGTCGTGACCGCGGCGCGAGCTGCGGAATGGGGACGGCTTGCATAACGGTCCCTTATTGGAGCTTAAGCCAATGCAGTTGTTTCAGTTGCCGAAGAGTGCGACCACGGAAGTTGGACTGCTTATCGACAGGCGTATCAAGCAGAGATCGGCGAGGTATCCGATCGGGGGCGTACCGAAACGGCTGCTCGATATTCTCGTTTCTTCGTCAGCGCTACTGGCCTTTGCACCGCTCTTTCTCCTCGTTGCATTGCTTCTAAAGGTCACGGATCGAGGTGCCATTCTTTATCGGCAACCACGCGTCGGCTTTCGCTCTTCCAGCTTCGGGTGTCTGAAGTTCAGGACAATGGTGATGGATGGCGACGCGGTCCTGGCGCGCTACCTTCGCGATAATCCCGAGGCTGCGAGGGAGTGGGCCGAAACACGCAAGCTAAAGCGAGATCCACGCGTGACTGCGGTCGGCCAGGTGTTGCGTCAAACCAGCCTGGATGAATTGCCGCAGCTCTGGAATATTCTTCGTGGCGACATGAGCATCGTCGGTCCGCGGCCGGTAGTCGCCGAAGAGATCACAATGTACGGACCGAGCGCGGGGCACTATCTGCTGACGCGTCCCGGTCTGACCGGCGCGTGGCAGGTCAGCGGCCGCAACGATGTTTCCTACGAGCGCCGCGTTTCCCTCGATCGAGACTATGTCGAGAACTGGTCGTTCTGGAATGACATTAAGATCATCGCGAAGACAGTGCCGGTGCTGATTATGGCCAAGGGCACATACTGATGCGGGTCGCAATAGTCCACTATTGGCTTGTCGGCATGCGCGGCGGCGAGAAGGTTCTCGAAGCCATCTGCGAACTCTACCCATCGGCCGACATCTTCACGCATGTGGTGGCGCCGGAGTCCATCTCCCCGGCGATTGCTAACCATCGAATCATCACGTCGTTTATCGCCAGGCTGCCGCGCGCAAAGGTCTGGTACAAGAAGTATCTGCCGCTAATGCCGCTTGCGCTCGAGCAGTTCGACCTTCGCGGCTACGACCTGATCATCAGCAGCGAATCCGGTCCCGCAAAGGGGATCATTCCTCCCGCGCATGCGGTCCATGTCTGCTATTGCCACTCTCCGATGCGGTACATCTGGAACATGTACCACGACTATAGGTTGGCGTCCGGCGTGCTGACGCGCGTCGCGATGACGCTGTTCTCCCACTACCTGCGCAACTGGGATCAGGGGTCATCCGCTCGGGTCGACTTGTTCGTCGCCAACTCCAACAATGTGTCATCACGTATCCGCAAATACTTTCGCCGCGAATCCGATGTTGTCTTTCCACCAGTCGATGTCGACGCCTTCGAACAGGTGACGGCTTCTGATGTCGGCGACTACTATCTGATGGTGGGGGAACTTGTTGCCTATAAGCGGCCCGACCTGGTCGTTGACGCCTTCAACGCGTCTGGCAAGAGGCTCATCGTCATAGGCGGCGGTGAGATGCTGGATACTCTGAAACGGCGCGCGCGGCCCAACGTCACGATTATGGGGCCGCAGGCATTTGCAGTCCTTCGGCATCACTATGCGCGTTGTCTGGCTCTGATTTTCCCCGGTGAAGAAGACTTTGGCATCGTTCCGGTCGAAGCGATGGCGAGCGGCCGGCCCGTCATCGCGTTCGGCCGCGGCGGCGCCATTGAAACAGTCGTTGACGGCGTTACTGGTGTGCTGTTCTCGGAGCAGACCACGGAGGCGCTTCTGAATGCGATCGCGCGCTTTGAGACGATCAGCTTCTCTGTCACCGACATCGTTCGGCATGCAGCCGGCTTCAGCAAGGAGCGTTTCAAGCACCAGATGAGACGTTCGGTCGAACGGGCATTGCGCGAAAACGCGACAGTTGCTGCTGGCCACCAGAATCAGAAGCCGTCTAGCGCCAGAGCGCGAGTCGTCCATGCGAGCAAGTTCTAGGGCGGATGAACTCTCAGTCTCTCACGATGTCGAGTGGTAGTATCATGAAGGTTGTCACCTTCAACGTTAAGTACAGCCCGAACCTCGGTGATGGGGTGATTGCCGAATGCCTCGAAGCCGAGCTTGGGCGGCGGCTACCCGATGTCAGCATTGAAGCTCTAGATCTTGCCGGACGCACCGATCGCGACAGTCCGGCGAGGTCCGGCCGTCGTGTCCTTGCCTTGAAAGCATTGCAGATGACGCCCGCGATCCTGCGCGACGTGTTGGTCGAGGCAATCCTTCGCCTTCAGATGAGGAGGAAATGCCGACCGGTCTGGCGCGAAGCGCTCTGCGATGCCGATTTCGCGATTGTCGGTGGTGGCCAGCTAATCCAGGACGGCGACCTCAATTTCCCGGTCAAGCTGTCGATTGTAGCGGCTGAGTGCAAGCGCAACAATGTTCCGATCGCCTTGTTTGGCCTAGGTGTCGCCGAAAGCCGGTCCAGACGAGGTGCAGGACTGATCTCGTCACTGTTACATGCTGACCAACTGGTGTTTGCAGGTGTGCGCGACGGGGACTCTGCGAAACGGCTACGCCAGCGTCGCGTGAAGGGCGTCGTCGTGACGCCGGATCCCGGCCTGATGGCATCTCAGGTGTGGCCATCAATTGTGCGGCGACAGCGCAAGCGCCCTGTCATTGGCGTCGGGATAACCCATCCGGTTATTTTGCAACATCACGGGGAGGGAAAGTCCGATGATGCGATCATCATGGGGCTCTATCGAAGCCTGATAAGGCGACTGCTGGCTTCAGGATACGACGTAACCTGTTTCTCGAACGGAGCTCGGGAAGACCGGGCTTGCCTAGACCGTGTCGTTGATTCATTCCGTGATGACGGTGGGCTGACGCGTGCGCCGGACTGTAGGACCCCCCGGGAACTCGCGGAACTAGTCGGAAGCTTCGATGCAGTTATCGCGCACCGGCTGCACGCGTGCATCCTTGCTTACTCCTACCGCGTGGCGCACGTCGGCTTGAGTTGGGACTCAAAGCTAGCGGCGTTCTTCGCAAATGTCGGGCGGAGCCGGTACCTGGTGGAGTTCAGCGCTGACGCTGTGCAGACAATGCCGGAGCTCTTGGCCGCTGCGCGGGCCGAGACGATCTGTGATGTCCAACATAAGCGTGTACTCGCATTAACGGGGGCATCGATCGATAGTTTGGTGCGGCTGCTCAAGGGGGAGACTCGGCCAAAGCTGATCGAGCATTCCGAACGGGCCTTGAATGCAATACCTCTCAGCAAGGTTCGCGCATGACAGTCGAACTGATCGGCATTGGGACTGTTTTGGTGGGCCTCTGGGCGTTGTGGCAGGGCCCGATCGCCGCATTCTGGGTGATGGCCCTGGCTACCCTGCTGGGGGCGGCGGCCGCCTTCAAGGTTCCAGCGCTGGGCGACGCAAGCGTCCCACCGGTTCTGGTAGTCGCCATCTTTCTTGCGATAACGGTCGGACTGCGACCACACCTGCGTACTGCAGCGCTCGAGAGTCTCGCGCCGCCGGGTCCCGGTTTCTGGATCCTGTTGTTCACGATCTACGCCGTTGCAACCGCATTCTTTATGCCCCGGCTGTTTCAGGGCCTGACCTACGCCTACTCGCTCGCGCGAAACGACGCCGACGTTGGGATCGTCAGTCTGCCCTTGAAACCTCGAGCCGCCAATGCGACGCAGGCCTTCTATCTCATCGCGGATCTCGGCTGCTTCATGAGCACCTGGGCCCTTATGGTCCGGGATCAGGCCAAGGGCATCACAAACGCGTTGATCGTGTGTGCGGTGGTTTTGCTCGCGTCGGCCGTCGCCGACGTCGCCACACATTATACCGACACGGGATTCCTGCTCTCCTGGCTCCGCAATGCCAACTACCGGATGCTCGAGTCCGGTGAAATCGGCGGATTCAAACGCATCGTCGGCACATTCACCGAAGCCGGCGCCTTCGGCTACGCGGCGCTCGGCTTGCACGCATTTACCCTGAGCCTCTGGCTGTACGGGTTCCGCACTCGCATCACCGGATCGCTCGCGCTGCTTCTCGCGCTATCGCTGTTGTTATCGACTTCGACGACGGCCTATGGATCCTTGGCGATGTTCTCGTCGCTCATGGTGATCGGTGCGCTTGTGAAGCTCGCCAATGGACAGGCCACCGGCAGGGACTGCAGCTATCTTTTTATCGTCTCGATGATCCCGTTCTTGCTGTTAGTGGTCATCTTGTTCGTGCCTTCGGTCTGGTCGGCTGTTACGGGCCTGTACGAGTCCGCCATTTCCAACAAGCTGGCAAGTCAGTCCGGGATTGAGCGCATGCGCTGGAATTACTTCGCGCTACAGAATTTTTGGGACACTTCGGGTTTCGGCGCCGGGCTCGGGAGTGTCCGGGCGTCGAGCTTTGTGGTCGCCTTGCTCGCCAATACTGGCGTTCTCGGCCTGCTCCTGTTCGTCGTGACCCTGGCGTCGGTGTTCGCGATGGGAAAGCCGATTTCTTTTGTGGACGTTGTCGGGCGTGCAGGCCTGAACGCATGCCTTGCTCTCTTTGGCTCCGCCTGCATATCGGCCGGTAGCGTCGATCTTGGGTTTCTCTTTTTCATCTTTTTTGCGCTTGCCGCCAGCGGGCGACAATTGCGTGAGCGTGCGGCTCCGGCGTTGGTGAAAAAGCAATCCGTTGGTTGGCGCGCGTCATTTCACGCTGCAGGGACGTAGTTCATGATACAGCCGCACTATCCGGAATCGAATGACAAAGTGTTCGGTGTCTGGGACATTGCCGCCTTTCTCCTGGAGAACCGCAAAACGATTGCTGTTTTCATCGCAGGGACCGTCTCTGCCGCCGTGGTCTATCTTCTGCTGGCGACGCCGATATTCGTGGCAACGACCAGCGTCCTCATCGACCCCAACCGGGGGGCGGAACTATTCAATGCAGCGCCGATGCCTGCGACGATGACGTCGGATCAGTCGCGCGTTGAGAGCCAGATGGAGGTAATCAAGTCCGACCGGGTCGCCAATTCGGTTATCTCACGGCTGAAACTTGAGCAGCGGCAGGAGTTCGCGACCGGACCTTCGCTCGTTCAAACCCTCTTAGCGCGGATTACTCCGACTTCGACGGCGTCCGCAGCAGGGGAGGCGGGTCCCCCAGATACGACGCAGTTTCGTGAAGTTGCGTCGCGCTTTGCTGGCAAACTGTCAACGAAACGAATCGGGCAGTCTTTAGTCATAGAGATTTCCTTCTCGTCCGCCGATCCAAACTCGTCTGCAGAGATCGCCAATGAAATCGCTGAGTCTTTCATCAGAACGATAGTCGAGGCCAAGTCAAAGCTCGCGGAGGAGCAGGGCAAGTGGCTCTCGGGGCGATTGGAGACCCTGCAGCAGCAGGCGTTCGAGGCGGCGCGCAGGGTTAACCGCTTCCGCTCTGTCGGCGACTCCCTTTCCAGCCAGGACGCCCGAGCAAAGCTCGAAGAACTCGAGAGCATCGCGACCAGCTATCGCAGGATGTACGATGATTTCCAGCGCCAATACAACGAGACGCTGCAGCGCATCAGCTATCCGGACGCTGACGTGAGAATCATTTCTCGGGCGTCGGCCCCGCTGGGCAAGAGCAGCCCGCGCACCACGCTCGTTCTTGCATTCGCGGTTATTCTGGGAGGATTGAGCGGTACGGCGTTTGCGGCGGTACGCCTCACTGGCGATCGTACCGTTCGCTCCCTAACGCAGCTCAGCACGACTGTCGGAGTAACCCCCCTTGGCGCGATCAATGATCTTTCAGAAGCGAGCATTTGGCGGGAGGGGAAGCTGCGGTGGTTCAGCAGGAACGCGACGACCCAAGACGTTGCGGGTACCTTGAGCAGGATTGCGGCCGGCCGCCTCAGCACTTCGGTGAAGATCGATCTTCGAAGGATAAGAACAACTATCGCGTCGTTAACGGCGAATCCGGATGTCTTATGCATCGGCGTGATTGCGTGTTGCGAAGGGGAGGGGTCGACGACGGTTGCGACATGCCTGGCCAATGAATACACCCGAAGCGGCGCACGGACCATTCTGGTCGATAGCTGCGCTGACAGCCGGACATTGAGTCAGGAACTGGTCGCCAGAACGGCGACAAAAACGCAGCCGGATGGACGACAGGAGTCCGAGCAAGCGGTCGAGCCTGGCGCTCTTGCATTGGCATTGTTGCCGTCTGCCGAAAGTTACCTCCAGCCGAGCGAAACCAATCGGCTCCTGACAGAACGGACGGCGGAAGTACTCACGGAATCCCGGCTGGAGTTCGAACGGATCATCGTCGATCTGCCAGCGCTGCTGTCGTCGGATCATTGGAAGCTGCTCATTCCCTACGTCGACCAGGTGATCATCGTAGTCGACTTCGGGAAAACGACGGTCGACCAGACAAGAGACGGCCTGATCGAACTCAATCTTGCAGGCGGCAAGGTGCTCGGTGCCGTTCTCAACCGCGTGCCCGCAATTGCTCGGAAGACCTGGTCATGACGATCGCCGGGCAGAGAGAGAGGTAGTGATGACCGCTAGCGCATTTGTCGAACCTTCAGCAACTCCTGTGTTGTCGCCCATTCGAAGTCGTCCCCGGCTCAAGGCGGTGATGAAAAGGTACCTCGAAGCGATTGGCTATGACACGACTGACTGGGTGCGTGTGGCAATGTATCGACATGCGTTCGAGTTTATCGCACGGCTGGGACCGGAGCGACTTCGTGTTTTGGAGGTGTCGGCCGGCTCGCAATGGAAAAGCAGGTTTGCCTTCGAGTCGTTTACGGGCACGAGCTATCCGGCGTTTGATATCTGCAAGGACGCCCTGCCGGATCAGTTTGATCTGGTGATCGCCGATCAGGTCTTTGAGCATTTGAAGTGGCCGGCCCGTGCTGCTCGCAATGTACATGCGATGGTGCGGCCAGGCGGCCACTTCCTCATCGCCACGCCGTTTCTGGTTCGCTATCACCCATCGCCGATCGATTGTAACCGGTGGACGTCCGAGGGGCTTTCCTGCCTCTTGCAGGAGGCAGGGTTTCCCGAAGCTGGGATCCAGACCTTCGCCTGGGGCAATCGTTCGTGCCTCAAGGCGAACCTGTCCGCATGGCGCAAGCGCGGTTTCTTCGGCTCACTGCGCAACGAGCCGGATGTTCCCATCATGGTGTGGGCATACGCCAGGAAGCCGCTCGGACCTGCGGAGGCGGCTGGATGAATGGCACAAGCGCCAATTGGTCGGAAGAACGCGCGCAGCATCCGCCGCTCAGGATTGTCGTGGGTATTGCAACGTCGGGTCGCCCGCTCATTCTTGCGCGGCTGCTGGAGCGCTTGCGCGTGCAGACGCGTAGTGCCGATGCTGTCATTGTTTGCGGCCCGTCTCCAGCCGACATATCAGGGATCGAATCAGGGCATCCGGGACTTCGCTGCATCACCAGTGATCGGGGCCTGACGATACAGCGTAATGCGATCCTCAGGGCGTGCGCGGCCTTTGACGTCGTGGTCTTCCTCGACGACGATTTCGTGCCTTGTCCCGGTTATCTTCAGACTGTCGAACGGATCTTTAAGAGCAGGCCCGATGTTGTCGTTGGCACCGGACATGTTGTCGCCGACGGCATTCGTGGTCCCGGGCTCGCCTTCGAGGATGCGCTCAAGACGCTGCAGCGAGACGGTGAGGCGGAGCCAACGCTGGAGATTGAGGACGTCTATAACGCCTACGGCTGCAACATGGCGATACGCATCGACGTGGTGCGCGCGAGGGGGCTAGAGTTTGACGAGATCCTGCCACTCTACGGCTGGCTGGAGGATGTCGACTTCAGCCGTCGCATGGCGGCATATGGCCGGATTGTGAAGATCAGTGCTGCGCGCGGCGTACACCTCGGCGTGAAGTCCAGCCGTCAATCGGGTCGCCGGCTTGGCTACTCGCAGGTCTCCAACCCGCTCTATCTGGTTCGCAAGGGCACCTGCTCGAGCAGCAAGGCGCTGAAGCTCATGAGCCGCAACATCGTGGCCAACGTCGCCAAGACGTTTCGCCCGGAGCCCTACATCGATCGCGCGGGTCGACTGAAAGGGAACATTCGTGCGCTGCTCGACCTGCTGGCCGGCCGCCTGTCACCGAAACGCGTTTTGAGTTTGTGAGATACATGTATGTTGCAGGTGGTTGACCACTTTCGTCCGGCATCCGGGTCGCTAAAAGCGCGGCCAGTGCCGGATCGTGTCGTCATCATCAACGATGTATCCCAAGTGCGTGGAGGCGCCACGAATGTGGCGTTGCATTCCGCGGAATTGCTGGATGGCAGTGGCATTCCGGTTACTTACTTCACTGGCGACGATGGCTTGCACTCCGAGCCCCGGCTGCGCAATGCAGATGTCGTGGCTGTTGGCGGTGAGCATATCCTCCGAAAGGCATTGCCGCGCGCGGCACTGGACGGGCTGTACAACGTCTCGGCCGAACAAAAAATGGCCGCCTGGATTGCCACCAACGATACGCTGGGCACGATCTATCATCTGCATGGCTGGTCGAAGGTACTATCACCTTCGGTTTTCCATGCGCTGCGTCCAGTTGCAAAGCGCCTGATCGTCAATGCTCATGACTTCTTCTTGGTTTGTCCGAACGGCGGCTATTTCAACTTCCGCAACGAAAGTCCCTGCGCGCTGCGGCCGATGAGCGCGTCGTGCCTGCTCAGCTCGTGCGATCGACGCAACTATACCCACAAGCTCTGGCGATCTGTCCGACAGGAAATTCGTCGCGCAGTCTTCGACTTAGCGTCGGGTGCCAAAGTTCTAGCGGTTCATGAAGGCATGCTGCCGCATCTCGAACGCGGTGGAATTCCGCGGGCGAAGCTTGCGACGCTGCGCAACCCGGTTACGCCGTGGCACCCGCGACGCATCGAAGCCGAGCGAAACAAGGTGTTCCTGTTCGTTGGCAGGCTCGAGGAGGACAAGGGTGTCGACCTTCTTCTCGCGGCAGCCCGCGACGCGAACGTGCCCGTTCGTGTGATAGGTAGCGGTCCGCTCGAGGGCAAGCTTGCCGGGATCTATCCGGACGTGGAGTTCACCGGGTGGAAGAGCGCAAATGACATGCACGCACTCGCCCGCGATGCCAGGGCCCTGGTCATGCCGAGCCGCTACCGTGAGCCGTTCGGCCTGGTGGCATTCGAGGCGCTCGCGAGTGGTCTTCCGGTCGTCGTCTCCAGTTTTGCGATGATCGCCGACGAGCTATCGGAGGTCGGAGCAGGCATATCCTGCGATCCTTACGATCGGGGTGCTTTCAGCAAGGTACTGTCGATCCTGGCATCCAACGACGAGCTGACTGCTTCGATGAGCGGTCTGGCGTACGCCAACGCCGCGCGCTTCTCGCTAAGCCCGAGCGAGTGGGCGCAACGACTTGTTTCGCACTATAGCGACGCCCTGCAGGAGGCCGCAGCGCGATGAACAAGCTTGCTGCGATCCAGATCCTGCGTGCCGTTGCGGCGCTCCTGGTCCTTGTTTCTCATGCAATCTTGCGGCAAGCCCAATGGGCCCCGACCGATCCGTTGACCAGTCAGATCGCGATTCACATCGGCATCCTTGGCGTCTGGATCTTCTTCATCATCAGCGGCTTCATCATGTCGTACACGTACTACGACAACTTTGCTCGTCCCGGCGCCGCGAGGCAGTTCATCGCCAGCCGCATCATCCGGATCGTTCCGATCTATTGGCTGGCCACCGCGCTTGAAGTTGCGCTGCGCCTTCATCACGGCGCCGGGCTCGACGCCCACAAGCTGATCTGCTCGCTGTTTTTCATTCCGGTTGCGGTCGAGCCAGGTCCGATGGCGGCGATGCGTCCGACGCTCGGCGTAGGCTGGACATTGAATTACGAGATGATGTTCTACGCGGCTTTCGCCTCGGTGCTGTTGCTGTCGCGCAGGAAGGGATTGGCGGCGTTGATTGCTCTGATGGCAGGAGTTGTTTTGACCGGAACGCTCTTCAAGCCGATTGCCGATACGCGCTCCCCCACGAGCCTGATCACGTTCTATTCCGATCCTATCATCCTGCTGTTCGGTGTCGGCGTCTTGATCGGAGTGGCCGCTCGCTGGCTCAAGATCGCGGATACCGCTCGCAGTCACGCGGCCCTCTTGATCGCGCTGGCCGCGTTTCTCGCTGTTGATGTCACGTTGTTTGCAGTCTTTGTTGGCACTTATCCCGCTGACATTGAGTGGATCGCTGCTTTCTGGGTTATCAGTGCGAGTTGTGTCGTCCTTTGTGTCACGGTGCGGATAGACGACACGCGATGGCTCACCCAAAGACTCGTGCAGGTGGGAGATGCATCGTACAGCCTCTATCTGTTCCATTTCTTTGCGATCATTGCCGCGGAGAAGCTTTGGTGGTGGTTCTTCGGGAAAAGCGAATCATGGATGTTCGTCCCCGTGTCTGCCGTCGCGGCTATCCTGGCAGCTATCGCGATCCATTATTTCGTCGAGCAGCCGATCGGCAGGCGATTGCGACGCGTCAGTGCATTGTTCAATAAGCGTCGATTTGTTCGATCGAAAGCCGTTTCGATGGGCGGGAGGCCTAGTGAGGTGACTGCAGCCTGGAATGGAGCTGCATTACCATTGAAGCCGTCGCGTCCAGAGTTGTCATCCGGCACGCCCTTCCACGCCGACATGGTCCACAGAAGGAGACGCTAGTCATGCAGCACGCAACGTGGAATGCCATCGAATCCTCTTCTGTCGCGATGAGCGTTTACCGCTCCTATCGGAGGCTGCTTCCGTCGTCAGCCCGGGCTCTGCTGCGCTGGCTTGCCATGCCCCGCTGGAATGCGGCCGCAGCCCTGGTCCGTCATCGCGCGGCTAACACGGTGCTGTCCGGCCCGTTTACGGGAATGCACCTGAGCTTGACCCCGGTCTCAAGCCGGAATCTGCTCGGTTATCTTCTCGGCACGCAGGAGCTGGAGCTGCATGACGTTGTGCGCCAGGTGATTGCGCGCGGCTATCCGCGCATCATCAACGTCGGTGCGGCTGATGGATACTACGCCATCGGATTCTTGCGGCAGATGCCAAGGACGAGCGTTACAGCCTTCGAAGGTGCCCTGGAGCATCATGCCGGCCTGCTGCGGGCGGCTGTTCTGAACGACGTTTGCTCCCGGTTGACGCTCAGGGGCTTCTGCCGTCCGGATGACCTCGGGGCCGAACTCGCCGAACTCTCCGGTCCGACCCTAGTGCTTGCCGATATCGAAGGCGGAGAGCTTGACATGCTGGACCTCATCAAGGTCCCACGCTTGTCCTATGCCGACATCCTGGTGGAGACGCATGATGCGTTCGTGCCCAACTGCACCGAAAAGTTGAAGGCGCGATTTTCGGAAACGCACAATGTTGAGCAGATTGTCGCGCGGCCACGTTCCCTTGCAGACCTGCCCGCTGCGATCATCCCCGAGCTTTCGAAGTTCATGCCGCGCACCGCTGTCGAACTCATGAACGAGCGGCGCACTGGAACGCAGATGTGGCTCTATCTCACCGCTAAACGGCAGCCGGAAGTCGAGGCTGTTGGAGTTGTAGAGAGATCGAATTCGGACAGAGGCGGCTCGTGAGCATTCTGCTGGCCAGCGGCACATCATACCTTCCCCACGTCGTCGGTGGTCTGGAAGTCAATACGCATGAGCTCGCGCTCGAACTGAACCGTCGCGGAGTCAAGACGTCCGTCTTGTCGCGGTTGCCGTTACGGCGCGTAGATGGCGCATTGCGAGCCGCCGCCAACTTTCTTCGTGGGACCGACGTGTGCGTGGACCGGCAGCTTGGCTACGATGTCTACCGATCGCGCAAGCCTTGGGACAGTCTTGATGGGCTGCCTCTCCCTCGTCTGGTCGTGGTTCAGAACGGGAAGATGGTTGAGATCGCCGAGGCGTTCGTCCGCCGCGGCGTGCCGGCGATCGCCTATCTGCACGGGCTCGAATTTGAAATGGGCCGCCGGCGTTGGACCGGCACCAGCGGAGGTCTTCCTTTCTGCGCCTATATTGCCAACTCGGAATTTACTGCGGGACGGTTCCGCGAACGGTTCGGGATTCATGCCTGCGTGATTCCGCCCGTGTTTCGGGCCGAGCGCTATCGCTTGGCTGGTGATCGTCGCTACGTCACTTTCATCAATCCGGTGGCCGAGAAGGGCGTCGATGTCGCCCTCGCGATTGCCGAGCAGTGTCCGGACATTCGATTCCGCTTCGTCAAGGGGTGGCCCCTGAGAATGCGGCAGGCCGCGCTGCTCAAGGGGCGTATCCGCAGGCTGGCCAACGTCGAACTTGTCGAGCGCAACGACGACATGTCGCCGATCTACGCCTCGACACGTGTGTTGCTTGTGCCGAGCCAATGGGAGGCGGAGACCTGGGGCCGCGTCGTTTCAGAGGCACAGTTCAGCGGAATTCCCGTGCTGGCGAGCGATCGCGGCGCATTGCCGGAGACGGTCGGTGCAGGCGGGGCCATCATCAAGTATGACGCGCCTGCCTGCACCTGGGCCACCGAGTTGAGACGGATGTGGTGCGACGATCTGTACTACCAGCAGCTACAGCAGGCAGCGCTGGCGCATTCGCGCCGCCCGGAACTCGACTTCAAGCAGCAGATTGATGCCTTTCTGGCAGTTGCCACGAGGATTGCGGCATGACTGCCTCAACGCTTCTGCCACGCTCGGACATAGTCGACGTACATGTAGGACGGGCTTGGTGCCTCGTCGATGGGCCATCCGGCGCCAAGCCCAAGATCGATCAGCATGTACATCGGCTGATGATGTTCGGCAGGCGTCGGCACGCTCCCCACCTCACGACGATCGAAATAGAAACGCGTCCACTCGCCGTCGATCTTTACACCATAGGTGTGGAAGTCTGCGTAAAGGGAATTCGGCGGCACCGCGACGAACTTGTGCGTCGTGCGGGAGTTTTTCGGCACCTTGCGATCCCACACATGAACCGAAGCGGTGTAACGCGCGGGCATATGGCCGTAGTGCTCGACCACGTCGACCTCGGACGTATGAGTAGAGCGATCGAGGCCGATCAGCCAGAAGGCGGGCCAAAGGCCCTTGCCCGCTGGAAACCTGGCCCGCATTTCGAAGTATCCGAACTGCTGCGCAAAGCCTTTTCCCTCCCGATCGACAGACGCCAGAAGCCCGCCGCGCCACTTACCATCCACGCCCTTGGCGGCTTCGATGCGGAGCTGGCCGTCCTGCGTAGTGAATGGAAAGCCCGGCTTCGGATCGGCGAAGGCCGCGCTCCCAAAGTCGCCGTTCCACGGCGTGTGGGCGATCCAGCGCGTTCCCGGTCCCCACGCGGACACGTCCAACGCGTCAAAATCCTCGCTGAAGGTTTGTATGAGATCCGAAAGATCGAGTTCGTCGCCGGTATCGGCGCGCCCGAGCGTTGGAAGTCCAGCCAGTACAAGAAGCAGCAAAAGAACTCGCGTAACCATGTCAACGCCTCATACCCTGAAGGAGAAGGCCTCCGACCCGAAAGAACCATAGCGATGCATGATGGCGATGTCATGCATGGCAAAAATCCGAGGCCCGACAGGTCGGGACCTATGATGCAGTGGGCCGTCGACATGCAAGCTGGAAATCGAAAAGGGCGCACGGCATGTCCAGGTTCGTGAAGAACTCGACGCTTGGCGCGCTGGCTGGAGCTGCGATTGCGCTTGCGAGCTTCTTCAGCAGCATTGCCGTGGCTCGTACGCTTGGCGTGAACGAGACGGGATCGGTCGCCTATGTCATCTGGCTTGTCTGGATGGCCGCGCCGTTCGTCGATCTGGGTCTATCGTCTGCCGTTGGACGATTCCTGCCGTTCTTGCACGGGAGCGGACAGTACAGCGTGGCAGCCCATCTGGACAGGAACCTTTCGCGACGGCTCGCGATTGCGGCGCTTATCGCGGCCATCTGTGCCGGCATGATGGTGTGGCTGTATGGTCACCAATCCCTTGCAGAGTTTCTTAGCGGCGGTGCGGCGAGGGGCGCATCAATGCCGTTAGCGGTCCTCATGATCCTGCTTGTCGTTGGCCAGGCGCTGACCACTTACACCTATGCTCGTTTGAGGGGACGGCAGGAATTTTCCTTGGCCGCGCGCATCGCAGGCGTTTCGCTGTTGCTTCAGGTCTCCGCCGTGATCGGCGGTTCACTGTTGTTCGGGATCACGGGCGCATTGGCTGGTTACGCTGCCGGCATGCTGGTTCCGTCAGCCGTGTGTCTGTCAACGATGTTCGGGTCGGCGTCGATCGATCGAACGCTGAGCCGGCGCGTGACCTCGTTTGCCCTCTTCTGCTGGGGAGCCAACGTCACCAGCGCCATTGTCTGGTCGCGGATCGAGCTGTTCTTCCTCGAGCGCTACTGGGGAATGGATTCGGTGGCGATGTTCGCAGTTGCGCTGGCGCTGACCCAGCTCGCCATTCAGGGCCCCATGTTGCTGACAAGCGCAGTGCTGGCATCGCTCGCCGAGAAGCGCGGGCGTGACGATCTCGATGGCATGAGAGGGCAGTTCGCTGCCGCGGTTCGGCTTCTGGCGGCACTCGTATTTCCGATATGTTTTGGCACCGCTGCCATTATCCCAGAACTGCTGCCGGCTCTCTATGGTGACAAGTTCGTCGCCGCCGTGCCGGCGGCAATGATCCTTGTTTCCGTTGCAGCGCTAAGCGTGTTGTCGACAGTCGCCACCAGTCTGGTGCAGGCGCTTGAGCGAAGTGATTTCGTATTTGTGAGCTCCCTCTGTGGCGCCGCATGTGCGCTGGCCGCCGGCTTCCTGCTGATTCCCGAGTTCGGCGTGATGGGCGCCGCTTCCGCGCGGGTGGCAATTCAGATGTTGATGATCGGTCTGGGTTGCTGGTTCGTCGTGCAGCGGCTCGGATTCACCGTTCCGGTGGTCGCGGTTCTGAAGCTCTGCGCTGCTGCACTCGCCAGCGCTGCGGCGGCATCCGTTTGCATCAAGATTATCGGCCATCCTTCAAGCATACCGTTGGCGATTGCCGCAGGGGCGGCGGTCTACGTGGTTGGGCTGCGCGTAGTGAACGCGGTCGAGCCCGGTGATGTCGCTTTCCTGACTAGTCTTACGCGATCGCTGCCGCCGGTCCTCGCGGAGATCGCTGCTCGTCTTGCAGCTTTCGTCAGCGCAACGAAGCGGAATGAAGGAATGCTGCCGCCATGAAATCAGAGGATCACCGCATGCCGCGTAACTCAATGGAGACATGGATTACGGCTTCGATTTGGAGCCATCGCGTCACACCACCGGGCGTAGGCGCATGGCTTGCGGCCCTTTGCGTGCTTCAACTTCTCGCCACACCGGCTTTCAGCGCTGAATATCTTCTCGGTCCTCAGGACAAACTGCGCCTGAAAGTCGTCGAATGGCGTGCCGGCAAGGCCGAATACTACGAGTGGACGCCGCTTGGCGCGGAATACACCGTAAATCCCGCGGGTCGCGTGTCCTTGCCGATGATCGGCGAAATCGCCGCGGAAGGGCGGACCAGCGATCAACTCGCTCGTGCGATCACGGCAGAACTGTACAAGCGCACCGGCTTTATGGGTGCCCAGGAAGCGGCGGTCGAGATAGTCCAGTATCGCCCGTTCTACGTGCTCGGCGATGTGGAGCGCCCCGGTGAATTCAGCTTTCGTCCCGGCTTAAGCGTCTTGCAGGCAGTCGGCGTAGCCGGCGGCTTGCATCGGCCAAGCGAAGCCGGGATGCGGGAGCAGATCAACGCCGCAGGAAACGTCGAGGCTGCACGTCTGGAACTGTGGCGGACCTACATCCGCCGCGCTCGGCTCGAAGCTGAACTTGCCGAGCAGAACACAATCACTCTCCCGCCCGAGCTCGCCAACAAGAAGGACATCGGAAGTCTCCTGGCAGAGGAGGCAACGATCCTGATAACCCGGCGCGACGCGCTGCAATCGCAGCTCGCGGCCTTGTCGGAACTGCGATCGCTGTATGAGAAGGAGATTACCTCACTGCGGAGCAAGCTGGCGACACAGGAGAAGCAGGTCGCCCTGGCCCAGCGCGAGCTGAATACCGTCGGCGCGCTTGTCGATAAGGGGCTTGCAGTCACGTCTCGGCAGTTCGCGCTGGAGCGCACGACCGCAGATATTCAAAGCGGAATGCTTGACGTGCAAACAGCGTTAGTGCGGGCTCAGCAGGAAGTGCGGAAGACGGAGCGGGATGCGACCGATCTGGTCAAGGACGGAAAGGCGAAAGCCTCGTCCGAACTGCGGGAGGCCAAGGCCAGCATCGAGCAACTGATCAATCGGATAAATACGTCTGAAACGCTTGTCGCCGAAACAACGACGTCGCCGCGGACGGCTCAAAATGAGAGCGGCGGGAAGTCGCTTTCCTACTGGATACAGCGGCGCAAGGATGGCGCGATGGCGACATTCCCGGCTGACGACGGAGCGCTTGTGGAACCTGGCGACGTTGTTCGCGTCGAGGTCAATCGCGCGCCGGGTGCCGCAGCGTCAGTCTCGCGCAAGGGTGTCGCGACAACGGCATTCAACGCGGGGAACTACGCCACCATCGTTTCGCAATCGGGTGAGAAGTAGAGCGGAGCATGCAACCAACCGGGCTTCAGCTTGTGGAATGGTCAGTCTTGCTCGCGCGTGCGACATGCAGAATCGCATGCAGCCGGGCGAATCCGGGCGAACGAGCCTTCAGCTTTATGAGAAATATTCGCGCGACGACGGCTCCCACGTATCCGACCTGCAGAAAAAGCAGCGCCAACAGCAACTCGATGGCCAGCACCTTCCAGGAGGTATTGGCTAAGCCGAGCAACAGTCCGTATCCGGCAATGAGAGCCGCGACGCCGATTGTAAAAGCGCCGAGTCGAAAAATGACGCCGCAGGCAAAGCCTGCGGCCATGAACAACATGCCCGCGAGCATTCTGAGCTACCTTTGCGGTCGGTCGCGTCGGCGATCCAATCGGAACGCGCGCCGATCTCTGTCGATAAGCTGGCGTTCTATCCGACGAATATTAGCGTCAAGATGCATGAACAAATCAATAAGTCGCGCCTAAAAAATGGGCAGGAAGCCACCTTCGACAGCTCGAGGAGCAGAATGGGAGCCGGCGCAGGAGCAGAACGATTGCCGGTTCCACCGGGAAACGAAGAGGTCGTAATGAAGATCGCAAGAGACTTTGCATGCGACGCGTGCGGCTCTGCCTCTATCGCGCCTCCGCCAAGGCTGGGCGATAGCGACGAGGTCAGGTGCCAGCACTGCAAGAAAGTTCTGATGACCTGGAAAGTCTACAGGCTCCTTGGCGTCGACGATGCAGGCGAAATCGCCATTGGCCCTACTTGTTGGGAAGATTGAAGACCAGTTCTGCTCAGGAAGGGCGGAGCGGGCGTGTGTGACCGCCTGTTTTACGGTCGCGACTGGGCCAGGACCGACAGAAGGTGAATGACGATGCAGGACTTCCGGACGACGCGATTGATGAATGGCGGTAGCGTGCTAGTCACCGGTGGAGCCGGCTACATTGGAAGCCACGCGGTCCTAGCCCTGCTGGATGCGGGCGAGCGAGCCGTCGTAGTCGACGATCTATCCACGGGTCTGCGGGTCGCCGTTCCGGAAGGCGTGCCATTCTATCGTGCAAGCTGCGGCGACGCTGCGATGGTCGCCAAGATCCTGCAGGACCACGCTGTTGATACAATCATGCACTTTGCCGGCAGCATATCAGTCGCCGAGTCCGTTCGTGATCCCGGAAAATACTATTTGAACAATACCGTGAACACACATGCGCTGATCTCACAAGCCGAGCGCGCTGGCGTTTCGCACTTCATATTTTCGTCAACTGCCGCTGTTTACGGAGAGCCGCGAACGATCCCGATTGAGGAGGAAAACGAGACGGTCCCAATCAACCCATACGGCCGCTCGAAACTCGCCATCGAATGGATGCTACGGGATGCAGCAGCATCGACCCCGCTCAGGTATTGTGCGCTGCGCTACTTCAATGTCGCAGGTGCCGATCCGGCGGGGCGTTCGGGGCAGTCCACGCGAGAGGCATTTCATCTCATACACGTCGCGGTGCAGGCAGCGCTGGGTCGGCGGCGGGGCATGGACGTATTTGGCAGCGATTATCCTACCGCGGATGGATCCTGCATTCGCGACTATGTGCACGTCGCCGATCTCGCGCAGGCGCACGTCGATGCGCTGACGTATCTGCGAGGCGGGGGAGAATCCGTGACCTGCAATGTGGGATATGGCCGCGGCTACTCGGTCCTGGATGTGATTGATGTCGTCAAGCGCGTTTGCCGCGTCGATTTCGACGTGAGGATGCGCGAACGCAGGCCCGGCGATCCGGCTATCCTTGTGGCATCCAACGCAAAGGCGAAGTCCATCCTGCGGTGGAGATCGTGTCACGATCATCTCGAGCAGATCGTGCAGCACGCACTGAGCTGGGAACGACAGCTAAAGCTCGGCGTTCCGGCATGATCAAGATTACTGACACAGACTCGACATTGTCGTTTCAATCCGCAGGCGAGGGGAATCGAGCCGGCAAGGCCATGCCCGGCATCCTGGGATAAAGCGCTGGGGACATCTAAGGCACATCACGAGGACCGAGGTCCGGCCCTGGCAGATCCGCGCAGCGTGCGAAACGCTCGCCACCACCAACAAGGTGGTGTCGCCGGCGAAACCCGCGGCCCGGCGTCGGTCACCAACGACCAGATCGAAAGCGTGGTACGCGGGGCGATCAAGGACATTGGCTACGAGCAGGAAGGCTTCCACTGGGAGAAAGCCGACATCGAAATCCTGTTGCATCCGCAGTCGGCCGACATTGCGCAGGGCGTCGATGCGCTGCAGCCGGGCGAGAAGAAGGAAGAGAGTGCCGGCGACCAGGGCATCATGTTCGGTTACGCCACCAACGAGACGCCGGATCTGATGCCGGCGCCGATCTTCTGCTCACAAGATTTTGCGGCTGATCTCGGAAGCCCGCCATTCGGGCCGCGAGAAGGTGCTGGGTCCGGACTCCAAGAGCCAGGTCACCGTCCAGTACGAGAACGGCAAACCGGTCGGCGTGCGCGAGATCGTGGTCTCGCATCAGCACCTCGTCATGGCGGCGGCGCATTCTCCGCCCGATCTACGCGCGCACCGCGCAATGGGTCGGTTGGGCCTCCTTGACGCCCTGAACAGCACGCGAAAAATGCTAACGAGAGTGATCCCCGACTCTTCTCCCGCCTGGTCCGCTGACCGCGTTGTCTTCGGCAAGGTAGTTTGGGGAATGATGCTGAAGCATCATGAAGATCAATGAGGCACATTTTCCCTCAAACTTCTCAGTAACACGTCGAAAGCGTTGGATTCGCGGACTTCCCTAGGGGAGCGCCCGCTTCCCAAATTGTTCGTCTGACGTTGCGCTTTAGGCTACTGCCTCAAAAAGCAATTTGAGATGGTTGCGTGTCCCCGCAACCACTTTTGTTATAACTCGCTCACCGTCCCGGTCTAACCGCCGGGACGGATCTGGCTTTCCCGGGGAACGCGGAGGCGAGCAATAAAAGGTCCGGCTGCGTGCAGCGCAGATCCATCCAGAAGACGGGCTGCCGCATCGCTTGCTTCGGGGCTGGAGCACGACCAGACCATCCCATCAGCGCAAATCAACGATAATATCAATCACTCTTGGCCGATCGTCGTTGGTGCCGGTCTAGGCGAAGTCTTTGCGCTCTCAGGCGCATTATCTCGTCTTCGAGCGCTTCAGTTTTCTCGCTCAGTCCTGCGTTCTTGGATTTTGGCGCATCGGCAGCGCGCAGTTTTTTCAGCGCCTTTTCGACCGAGAGCTTGGGTGTTTCAGCCATGGCAAACCTCATGTCCAGGAAGCGCTCGGACAATAGCAACCTCGCCAGTCCAAAAAGATTGCGCGACGGCCGCGAACTCCTCGCCGCCGAGCGCGAGGCTTACTGGTCCAGATCCGACGCAGGCATCCGTTGATCTAGATCAACAAGAGTGGTGCGGCGGCGATTTGCTCTACGCTCTATGTCCGCAGGGATCATGGACGACTGGCTGTCGCTTCATTTTGGCTCAAGCCGACATTGGCCGCGTCACGCATCAATGCGCCTTGGCGACGATCAGGCATGGAGGCAGCCAACATCATGAACCCTATGCTAAGGGAAATCCGCCATACCCCGTTGCTCTGGATGCTGATATTTGTGCCGGCCGTGCTGATCGCAGCAAGGGTTGTGCCTACCTCCCATACGCTCCTGTTTGTCCTCGCAGTTCTCGCAATCGTTCCGCTTGCTGCCCTACTTAGTCATGCAACCGAAGCCGTCTCCGAAAAAACGGGCGATGCCGTGGGCGGGTTGCTGAATGCGACGCTTGGAAATCTCACGGAGTTGATCATCGCGGTGACGGCGCTCCGCGCCGGAGAGTACATGCTGGTGAAGGCATCGATTGCCGGCGCTATCGTTACCAATTCGCTTTTCATGCTCGGAGCGTCTTTTCTGTTGGGTGGCTTCCGGTACCACATTCAGGAATACAACCGCGCCGGAGGCAGGATGTACTCCGCCTTGCTGTTGATGGCGACGATTGCGCTACTCGCGCCGGCGGCGGTCTCCGAACTTGATCTGGCCCGAGGAGAGGTGATGGCCCAGAATTTCAGCGCTGCTTTGGCCATCCTGCTCATCGTGGCATACGGATTGAGTCTGCTGTTCTCCTTAAAGACGCACAAGGAACTCTTTGCGAGCATGGATCACGGCGAGGCGGGAGAAGCAAAGTGGCCGATCAATTTGGCTGTCGGAACACTCCTCGTTGTTACCGTGTTGGTGGCGCTGGTAAGCGAAATCTTCGTTGAGTCGGTGCAGCACGCGGCGACGACGCTGGGGATGAGCCCGGCGTTCGTCGGGTTCATCATCGTAGCCCTGGTCGGTGCGGCGGCTGAAATGGCCGTAGCATTTTCCGCAGCCCGCAAGAACCGCCTGGATATGAGCGTCAGCATCGCGCTCGGAAGCGCGTCCCAGATCGCGCTGTTTGTTGCGCCAGTGCTTGTGCTCCTGAGCTACGTCGTCGGGCCCAAACCAATGGATCTGCAGTTTTGGCCGGGTGCAGTGACGATGGTAATGATCGCTACCGTGACGGCGACCTTTGTTACGAACAGCGGCCGCTCAGCATGGTTCATTGGTGCTCTGCTGATATTCATCTATGTCATATTCGCCATGACACTCTATATGGTCCCGCCCGGATCGCACGGACCGGTCTGAGGTCGTCGCGCCCTGTCTCGCGCGTGGCTGAACGACATCGTTTGCGCACTATGGGGATCAAGGGTGCCGCGGTGTACCGGTTTGAGGTCGATGAAACAGGCGCTACATGCGAGCAAATTTTTACGGTTATTCCGCTGCGTTTCTCGCCTTCATTTCATCTGCGCCACCTAGCGCGATGGCGCAAGTTCTCACGCCGTTCCGCTATGAATCGCAGGCGCAACGCCATTGTCCCGGGGACACGATCGTCTGGCTCGACTTCGGAAGAGGGCGCTACTATCTGAAAGGTCAGAGGCGCTACGCGTCGGGATATACCGGTAGTTTCGTATGTAGAAATGAGGCCCGGAATAGCGGCTACCGGCGCTCGCCCTTGGGCTTGAGGTAGGCCTGAACTGGTGCGCCGGACGCGCCGTGCCTTCCGCTACCTCTCGACACGGCAGCGCGCTCCAAGCGCCCCGCGCAGGTTCAGGTCGGGACGGAGTTAATGTCGCACTGGAAGCGCGCGTTAACCGAGCTTCAGCACCAGATGTAGTGTCTGCGGGTCTCGGTGCGGGGCGGGCCTGAAGCCGAACTTTTCGAATACTTTTCTCATCGCGGCGTTCTCGGGCAGAACCTCAGCCGTCAATTCCTGCAGTCCCGCATCGTTCGCAAACCTGGCGAGATGACGCATCAGGATCGAGCCGACGCCTCGTCCCTGCCAAGCATCGACGACGACAAATGCCATTTCGGCCCGCCCGGGCTCGAAGACAATGTACCTGCCGCCCCCGGCAATCACCTTACGGCCGGCTTCCTCTGCTAGCGCGACAATCGCGACATGATTCTTGAAATCGACGTCCATGAAGAAGGCGCGCTCCTTCTCCGAGAAGTGGCGCTTCATGACGAAGAAGCGGCGCTGCAGGGATTGCGCGCTGGTCCTTTCGACCGCAGCGAGCATGTCGGCTTCATCCTCCCGCCGGAGAGCGCGGATTTCGACTTGGCTGCCGTCGCGCAGGAGCTCGCGTGCGGTGTAGTTGATCGCCTCAGACATTGGGCCTCGTGTGCTGGCGAACAAGTGCAGCCGTCTCGTTCGGCGCTCGCCGATGAAGCCCGGGCCGGATTGCGATCGTTTGATCTGGATCAAGACTTCAGGGCGAAAAGCAGCCGGTAGCTTGACGACCGCATCCGCACTCGCAGGTGAAGGCGCGTCCTTGAAAACCTCTCGCCAGATCCGGTCCGGAGAGGACCTCATCCAGCTTGCGATCCGGCTAGGATTGCTCGCCTTCCTGATCTATTGGACGTTCGTTCTCATCCGTCCCTTTGTGCCGATCCTGGCCTGGAGCATCGTACTCGCCGTTGCGCTCTATCCTGTCTTTAATCTCCTTTCCAAGCTTCTCGGCGGTCGCCAGAGACTCGCAGCGGTAATTCTCACCGTCATCAATCTCGGCATCGTCATCGGGCCGGCGACCTGGCTTGGCTTGAGTGCCGTGGAAGGGGTGAAGGATCTCGCCGCAACTCTGGTTGCTGGTAACCTGGTGGTTCCATCTCCGCCGAAGGGCGTCAAGGATTGGCCGGTCATCGGTCCGCAGTTCTTCGAGCTCTGGAACCAAGCGTCCAACAACATTCGAGCGGCCTTGCGCGAGGTGGCGCCCCATCTGAAGCCGTTGGCTGGCACCATGCTCAGCCTCGCTGGCGATGCCGGCGTGGGAACGCTCAAGTTTCTTCTGTCTGTGGCGCTGGCTGGTTTTCTCTTTCCCTACGGCTCGCAGTTAGTGGCGGCGGGCAGGGGCTTTCTCTATCGCATCGTGCCCGAGCAGAGCGAACATTTTCTGGAGCTGGCGGGTACGACCATACGCGCGGTATCCCAGGGCGTTATCGGCGTCGCAATCATCCAATCACTGCTAGCGGGCATCGGCTTCAAGCTGGCTGGCATTCCCGGCGCCGGCCTGTTGGCTTTTGTGGTCATGATCCTGACAATCGTGCAGATCGGCGCGGCAATCGTCCTGGTTCCCGTGATCATCTGGATTTGGATAGACAAGGATTTTACCACTGCGCTTCTGATGACGGTGTTCCTGTGTATCGTCGGCATACTCGACAACATCCTGAAACCGCTCGTGATGGGGCGCGGCCTGACGACGCCGACGCTCGTCATCTTCGTCGGGGTGATCGGAGGAACGCTCGCACACGGAATTGTCGGTCTCTTTATCGGACCGATCATTCTCTCCGTGGCCTGGGAATTGACGGTCGCCTGGATACGCACCGATCGTGCCGACGCGACATCGCCGAACCAACTTTCGAACGTTGACCTAGATCAACGTTCGATGCCGCGAGGCTCGTTGAGTGAACTTCGCGACAAGTGAGGTCGAAACATGCAGATGGAAAACGCAAAGCTGCCGGGCGGCCCGATGTCAGGGCTTGTCGCTTCGGCCGTAGAGTACATGATGGATGCGAGCCAGCGCAGCGTCCTGTTCCTGGACGTCTTGCGTCGACGCGGTGACCAGTACCGGGAACACATCGCGCAAACGGCACCGCATGTCCTGCAATATGCAGCCGAGTTGATCATTGACGGCCGCAAGCTGGATGAACCGGTGAATTATGCGCTGGTGCGCATCATTCCGCCCAAAGGCGTCGAAATCGATCTCAAGCGGCGCCCGTTCATCGTGGTCGATCCGCGCGCCGGTCACGGTCCGGGGATCGGCGGATTCAAGGCGGACAGTGAAATCGGCGTCGCAATGAAGGCGGGCCATCCCTGCTATTTCATCGGCTTCCTGCCCGAGCCGATGCCAGGACAAACGATCGAACGCATCGCGCGCGCCGAAGCGGTATTCATCGAAACAGTCATCAGCCGCCATCCGGAAGCCAACGGCAAGCCTTGCGTGATCGGAAATTGCCAGGCGGGCTGGGCCGTCATGATCCTCGCATCGCTCCGGCCGGAACTGTTCGGACCCGTCATCATCGCAGGGGCGCCGCTTGCCTATTGGGCGGGCGTGCATGGCAAATACCCGATGCGGTACTCGGGTGGCCTGCTGGGAGGAAGTTGGCTAACGGCGCTGACGAGCGATCTCGGAGCCGGCAAATTCGACGGCGCCTGGCTCGTGCAAAATTTCGAGGGGCAGAATCCGTCGAATACGCTGTGGACCAAACAGTACAACGTCTATTCAAAGGTCGATACCGAGGCCGACCGATACCTCGAATTCGAACGCTGGTGGGGCGGGCACGTCAATCTGAATGCCGAGGAAATTCAGTTCATCGTCGATGAACTGTTCGTCGGCAATAATCTCGCTGCCGGTCGCATCGTGATGTCTGACGGTCAGCCGGTCGATTTGCGCAATATCAGATCGCCGATCGTGGTGTTCTGCTCCAAGGGGGACAATATAACCCCGCCGCAACAGGCATTGCACTGGATCCTCGATCTCTACGCCGACGTCAACGAAATCAGGGCCTACGGTCAGACGATCGTCTACACGGTTCACGAGAGCGTTGGCCATCTCGGTATTTTCGTTTCCGGTGGCATTGCCAAGAAGGAACATGCGGAATTTTCCAGCAATATCGATCTGATCGATGTCTTGCCGCCCGGTCTCTACGAAGCAACTTTCGAGGCCAAGGACGTCGACACGACGAATGCCGATCTCGCCGTCGGCCAGTGGGTAATGCGCTGCGAGGCGCGGACGCTCGACGACATCCGGGCCATGGGAGGCAATTCCCCCGAGGATGAGCGGCGGTTTGCCGCCGCCAAGCGCGTATCGGAAATCAATCTCGCGGCCTACCAGAAGTTCCTCCAGCCCTGGATCAAGGGCATGGTGAAGCCTCAGATGGCGGAGATGATGCGCAATCTGCACCCGTTGCGGCTTCAGTATGAAGCTTTCAGCAGCCGGAATCCGCTCATGGCTATGGTGAAGTCGCTGGCGGAGCGGGTGAGCGAGGATCGCAAGCAGGTCTCGACAGACAATCCCTTCGTTGCCTTTCAGGAGCAGGTCTCCAAGCAAATCGTTAATGCGCTGGACAGTTGGCGGGATTCGCAGGAGGCGCTCAGCGAGGCGGCCTTCCTTGCGATCTACGGCTCGCCGGCGTTGCAAGCAGCTGTCGGAATCGATCCCCAATCGGCCCCATCCCGCCGGCAGGAAATGTCTGCTTCACACCGTGAAAAGCTTGAGAGGCGAATCGCGGAGCTGAAATCCAGAATCAGCGAAGGGGGCCTTCGCGAAGCGGCCATTCGCGGCCTTCTGTATGTCGGGTCGGCGAGGGGGATGGTGGACGAGCGGAGCCTCGAAGCATTGCGCAACGTTCGCCGTAGCGACGCCGGTGCGCGGCTAACGCTGACAGAGTTCAAGGTGCTGGTTCGCGAGCAATTCTTCATGCTTCTGCTGGATCAGGAGGGAGCACTGGCCGCGATACCGAAGCTGTTGCCCGACAATGCAAAAGCACGCCAGGCGGCTTTCGGGGCGATTCGCGAAGTGCTGTCCGCTAGTGCCGCAATATCGGGTGAGGTCGCCAAGCGGCTGAAGCGTGTTGCCGAGCTGTTCGGCGTCGATGCGGGTGAATTTTCGGATAGGGCTTCGAACGTCGCCCCTTTCGATCCCAAGGCGAAGGCATCGTAGCGTTAATTGGAACGATCCGGAGCGACACCATGAAAGCCATGCCAGCTGATTCAGGAAAAGCGCGCTCTCCCAGCAAGTATGACCGTCTGATCGCAGCGGCCAAGGCGGTGCCGCCGGCGCCGACCATTGTCGTGCATCCCTGCGATGAAACCTCGCTGCGCGGCGTCGTCGACAGCGCGGCGGCGGGTATTATCCGGCCAGTGTTGGTCGGGCCCGAAAGGAAAATCAGAGATACGGCCAGCAAATACGGCCTTGATATCTCCGGCTTCGAGATCGTCGATGCTCCGCACAGCGAGGCCGCAGCTGCAAAGGGTGTTGAGCTCATCCATGCCGCCAAGGGCGAGATGCTGATGAAGGGCAGCCTGCACACCGACGAGCTGATGCGCAGCGTTACGGCGAAAGTGGGCGGCCTGCGGACTGACCGGCGGATAAGCCATGTGTTCGTGATGGATGTGCCGGCCTATGCCGAGACCCTCCTTGTAACGGACGCGGCCATCAACATCTTTCCAGATCTAGATGCCAAGCGGGACATCATCCAGAACGCGATTGATCTCTATACGCAAGCCGGTTTTGGTAAATCACCGCGCGTGGCGATCCTGTCGGCGGTCGAAACCATTACCTCCAAGATTCCATCCACGATCGAGGCGGCGGCGCTCTGCAAGATGGCAGATCGCGGGCAGATCACCGGCGGCGTGCTCGACGGGCCACTTGCCTTCGACAATGCGATCGATGTGGAAGCGGCACGGATCAAGGGAATCAAATCCGAGGTTGCCGGCCGGGCGCAGATCCTGCTCGTTCCCGACCTCGAAGCCGGCAACATGCTGGCGAAGAATCTCGCCTACTTCGCCAAGGCGGATAGTGCTGGCATCGTGCTCGGCGCCCGGGTGCCCGTCGTCCTGACGTCGCGTGCGGACACAGCGCGCGCGCGGATGGCTTCCTGCGCAGTTGCGGCTCTCTATGCAAATGCCAGGCGCCAGCATGCCCCAAATGTTGCCGCGTGATCGCCATGGATACGATCCTCGTCGTCAATGCTGGCTCCTCGAGCGTCAAGTTCCAGATCTTTTCGGTCGAGGGAGAGGGGAAGCTGCGGCGCCTGATCAAGGGCCAGATGGATGGCATTGGCAGTCGTCCTCGCCTGCGGGCGAGCGGCGCGGACAACGATGCACTGGCCGACCGCGTCTATCCGATCGAAGCCGTTCCGGACCTTCCGGCCGCGATGGGTATCGCAGGCGGATGGCTGCGGGACGAGCTTCGCATCAGCCCGGTGGCCGTCGGTCATCGTGTCGTTCATGGCGGTCCGGACTTTGACCGGCCGGTGCTGATCGACCACGGCGTCGTAGCCCGGCTGGAGCGATTCGTCGCGCTGGCCCCGCTTCATCAACCGCATAACCTGGCCCCGATCCGGTCGCTTCTGGCCAATTTTCCAGCGCTTCCGCAGGTGGCCTGCTTCGACACCGCGTTTCACCGCACGCATGACGCCGTCGCTGACTACTATGCAATACCGCATCAGCTTCATGCCGAGGGCGTGCGGCGTTACGGATTCCACGGTCTCTCATATGAATATGTCGCGAAGACCTTGCCGCAGGTCGCACCCGAGATCGCAAAGGGGCGGGTGATTGTGGCGCATCTCGGTAGTGGCGCCTCCATGTGCGCGCTGAAGGGAGGACGCAGCACCGAGAGCACCATGGGGTTCACCGCGCTCGACGGGCTGCCCATGGGCACGCGCCCGGGGCAAATCGACCCTGGTGTCGTGCTCTATCTGATCTCCGAAAAGGGAATGTCGGCCTCCAAGGCACAGAACTTCCTCTACCGCGATTGCGGATTGAAGGGACTCTCAGGCATTAGCAACGATATGCGTGAACTGGAGACGAGCGAGGATCCAAAGGCGAAACTGGCGGTCGAGTATTTCGTCTATCGGATCGGCCTCAACGCCGGCATGCTTGCAGCCGCATTGCAGGGGCTGGACGCTTTCGTCTTTACAGCCGGTATTGGGGAAAACTCGGTGCGTATCCGGGCGCGGATCGCCGAACAACTGCGGTGGCTCGGCGTGACGCTCGACGAAGCCGAGAATTCCCGCCACGCGCGCCTGATATCGCGTTCCGACAGCCGTATTCCGGTCTACGTCATACCGACCGACGAGGAACTGATGATCGCCCAGCACACCCTGTCGCTGCTGGTGAACAGGCCATCGTCCAATGTTAGACATGTGAGGGTGTCATGATTCCCGTATTCCCGGATACCAAGGTCGCCTTGAAAGGCAAGAAAGGCCTGATCGTCGGCATCGCCAACGACCAATCGATCGCATGGGGGTGCGCCAAGGCCTTTCGTGCGCTCGGGGCTGATCTCGCCGTCACCTATCTGAACGACCGCGCCAAAAAGCACGTCGAGCCGCTCGCAAAGGCATTGGAGGCGCCGCTCTTCATGCCAATGGATGTCATGGTCGAGGGCCAGACGGAACAGGTGTTCGAACGTATCGAGAAGGAATGGGGGCAGCTCGATTTCCTGCTGCACTCGATCGCCTTCTCTCCGAAGGAGGCGCTCCATGGACGTGTGGTGGACGTCGGCCGCGACGGATTCCTCAAGACGATGGACGTCTCGTGCTGGTCGTTCATGCGAATGGCCCATCTGGCCGAACCGCTGATGAAGAATGGTGGAACCATGTTCACCATGACCTATTACGGCAGCCAGATGGTGGTGGAGAACTACAATGTGATGGGCGTGGCGAAAGCGGCGCTCGAAGCGGCCGTTCGCTACGTGGCCGCGGAATTGGGCCCGAAGGGCATCCGCGTTCACGCGATCTCACCCGGGCCGCTCGCCACGCGTGCAGCGTCAGGTATCCCCGAATTCGATGAGCTGATGGACAAGGCGCAATCGAAGGCCCCGTCGCGCAGCCTCGTCAGCATTGACGACGTCGGCAACGCCACCGCATTTCTGGCGCTCGACGGCGCCAAGCTCATCACCGGTGGCGTGCTCTATATCGATGGAGGCTATCACATCATCGATTGACGCGATCGACGCGCCATCTAGCGATAATGCAGGGCGATCAACTCGGCAACGCAGGCAGGGCGCTTACCGCCCTCGATCTCGATCACGAGGTGATAGTTCACGCGCAGGCCGTCTGGCGGCACGTCCTCCGCTTCCGCAACCGTCACGCGGCCGCGCAACCTTGAACCCGCCGGAACCGGCGCCAAGTACCGTATCCTGTCCGCACCGTAGTTCAGTGTGTTGCGCAAACCCTTCAGCCCAATCACCGACCGAATGAAGAGCGGCGCCAGCGCGAGGGACAACAGGCCGTGGGCGATGGTGCTGCCGCCGGGCAGCTCCTTCTTTGCGCGTTCCTGGTCGATATGAATCCACTGCTCGTCGCAGGTCGCTTCCGCGAACTGGTTGATTCGTTGCTGAGAGACTTCGATCCAGTCGCTTGTGCCGATCTCGGTGCCGAGGGCGGATTTGATCTCGTTGAAGTCGCTGAATATCCGCATGTTCGTTACCTGGTCAGATCTTCATTTCGGGGACGGTGTCGGGAATGACCAGTTCGGCATCCGTTACGGCCACGACCTCGGCGATGCTGACACCCGGCGCGGTTTCCAGCAGGGTCGCCCGGCCGGCGTAGAAAGCGATGACGGCCATGTCGGTCACAACCAGGCTCACCGGCCTTGTTGACGTCAGCGGCAGGGTGCATCTGGCGACGATTTTTGATTTTCCCTTCGCAGCGTGCTGCATCGCAACGATAACGCGCTTGGCGCCGCTGACGAGATCCATCGCGCCGCCCATTCCCGGCACCATCTTGCCGGGGATCATCCAGTTGGCCAGATGGCCGTGCGAGTCGACCTGCAGGCCGCCAAGGACCGTCACATCGACATGACCGCCACGGATCAATCCAAAGGACATCGCGCTGTCGAAGGTGCAGGCACCCGGCAGGGCGCTGATCGGGCGTCCGCCGGCATCCGTGAGAAGCGGGTGAGCCAGGCCTTGCTCCGGTATCGGTCCGGTGCCGATCAATCCGTTCTCCGACTGAAAGAACACCTTGAGGTCAGGCGGAACGTAGTTGGCCACCAGCGTCGGAATACCGATCCCCAGATTCACGAGGTCGCCGGCACGCAGTTCTTTTGCGACACGCCGGGCGATGACTGTCTGTGCATCCATGGTTCACCCGTTCGTAATGAGGTAGTCGACGAGCGGCGCCGGCGTTACGACATGGTCGGGCGCGATGACGCCTACCGGCACGATGTGCTCCGCCGTCACGATCACGGTGTCGGCCGCCATCGCCATGATGGGGTTGAAGTTGCGCGCCGTCAGCGCGTAGGAGAGGTTGCCGAGGTAATCTGCCAGAAATGCGTGAACCAGGGCGAATTGCGCCCGCAGTGCGGTTTCGAGCAGAAACGTCGCTCCGTTTATCTCGACCTGGCGCTTGCCTTCCGCCACCAAGGTGCCGACGCCGGTCGGCGTGAGCACCCCTCCGAGACCGCATCCGCCCGCGCGAATGCGTTCGGCGAAGGTCCCCTGCGGAACGAGTTCGACGGCAAGCCGGTTGGCCAGCATCTGCTCCTGCGCCTTTGGATTGAGGCCGATGTGGCTTGCGGTGAGGCGCGAGACGAGTGTCGCATCGAACAGCTTGCCAACGCCTTTCCCAGGCACCGCAGCGTCGTTGCTGATGACCGAAAGGCCGGTCTTTTGCTGCCTGACGACTTCGTCAAGCAGGCGTTCCGGCGTTCCGACACCCATGAATCCGCCAACCATGATGCTCGCCCCGGCTGGGATCATCGCAACGGCTTCTTCGACGGAAACGGCCCTCATGATTGAAACTCCGGTCGACAAATCAATGAAAGGGCGGAAGTGACCGCGATGTTTGGCGAGGGCCCCCGGCACACCTTTGATCTGTGTCAAGGCTTTCCGCTATTCCGTGCGGGGAATGGTGATGCCGACGCCTTCGAGCGCTTGAGCCCATAGTTTGTCAATCTCGGTGTGACGCCTTTCAAGGGCTGCGCTCACAGCGTTGCGAAATGGCACGAGCTCCGGGCCCTTCAGGAAGAGGATTTGCGCCTGCAACAGGCGGCCGCTTTCGAATTCGATGCGGCGCAGCGCCATCGCGAAGGGATCATTGGCGTTGGCTTCCAGCGGGAGCAGGGCGGCCGGCCGGATGCCGGCATGTACGGCATGGGCGAACGCCGCGAGACCGGCCGCTGCTGCCAGAGTTCGATCCGGGATCTCCTCGATCGGTGCTGGAAACCAAGCCGTCTCCCAGGATGCAGTCATATAGCCCAGGGTGAGATCTGGCTCCCACGAGGTCGCGCGCAGCAGCAGGGAAATGATCTCGGTCTCGCGATAGACCTGCGCGTTCAATTCGGTTTGCCAGGCGGATTTGAGCTTGATCGGCAGGGTGAACGCAAACTGCCTTGCCAATGCGCCGTGGGCGGAGATCAGGAACGCGGCGACCCGCGTCTGCTGACGCGGTGGCACGCATCCTCCGGAATCTAGCGGTCCGAACAGCCGGCTCATGGATTCGTCCGCTGCGTGGGAATGGCGCGCAGGTGGTCGTGGCCGGCTGGAAACGGCGCAAGCGCGCCGCCCGCTTCTTCCGGCGCGATCCAGACGGCTTTGTTGCCCTGCCAACGGCCGGCCAGAACGTCTTGCGCAAAACGCGCCAGCAGATCGGCCGTGAGAGCCGGCTTCTCCAGGGTGAAGGCGTGATAGGCGCGTGGAATGATTACGAGCGAGCTGTTGGGAATGTTGGCGCGCAGGGTTTCGTGCAGGGCGCGCGGCGTCAGAAAGTCGAACTCGCCGTTCAGGATCATCGTCGGCGCGCCGATCGAGCCGAGCTGCGGCGTCAACGGCTCGAAATCGAGGAAGGAGTCCATCAGGTTCTGCAGGGCGTAGAGGTCATTGACCAGCCAACCCTGCCGTTTCACGCTGTCGAGCTTGTCCAGCAATGGCTTCAGCCATTGATCGGAGAGATTCATCGGCAGCAGAAGATCCTGGAGATAGCCGGTGCCCCCCAGGATGAGCCCGGTACGCATGGCGGTGCCTAGCAGCAAGAGCTGCGGCGAGAGCTCCGCGAAGCAGCTCATCGGCACCAGTCCGGATAGTCGCTTGCCATGTAGGATAGCGTAGCGAAGCGCGATCAGGCCGCCGAAGCTGATACCGCTGAGAAAAACCGGACCATCGCCAAGCTCGCCGATCAGCAGATCAAGCGCGGCAACCTGGTCGTCCTGGTTGATGAATAGAGCCGGCTTGTCTGATACGCCTTGGCCAAGCAAATCGAATGTTGCGACGCGAAATTGCCTGGCGACCAGTGCGTCGCGATACGCCGCCCACAGCTCGGAATATTGGGTGAGCCCGTTCACCAGGACATAGGTGGGGCCGTTGGCGGGGCCGTCTAGCTCGTAGCGGATTCGATAGGATCCGTGGCTGAGGAAAGGCATCCCGGCGTCCAGCGATAATGGCCTTCACATCGTTGCCCGCACCCGCGGGGATTCCCTTGAGTTAGATCAAAGGTCGGATGGCCGCCGTGCCTAGCGTCCGCGCAAGGACTGGTTAGGAGGAATTCGCCATGATCGGAAGACAAGCCATCCAGCAATGCTTCATCAGTTTGCTGTTGCTTTTGATCGGTACCTCACTCGCCTTCGCACAGCCATTCACGCGGCGCTCGTCGCAAGTGCAGCATGATGGGTTGAAGAAAACTTACGAGATCGCCAACTTCCGTCTCGGCGGCAAGTACGATCTATCCGATCCTTCCAAGTGGCAAAACGGCGGCGAGGGCGGCACAACGCTGGAATCGCTCGGAGCCGGCAAATTGCGAACGGCCTACATCGCGATCGGTACGCCCCGGCGTAACTCGGCGGACGAGATCACCAACGCGGTCGTCATCAACTCGTATTATTCCGGCGATTCCACCGATATGTACGAGCAGTGGGTCAAGGGCACCGCGCTGTCGGGCGGCGATCCCGTGATCGGCCCTGGCAGGCCGATAGATACCGACCGCTACTACGTCATCATGGTCGATCCGCTGGGGACTTGGGGCGCCAGCAAGCCATCCGACGGGCTGGGGATCAAGTTTCCGCAGTACAGTTATTACGACATGGTGCAGGCGAACTATCGCATGCTGCGCGATCATCTGAAGGTCGCGCGCGTGGCATTGATCACCGGTGTCTCGATGGGCGGCACACAGACGTATGTCTGGGGCGTGATGCATCCGGAATTCATGGGCGCGCTGATGCCCATCGGCGGTACGACGCAATCGGACGCCGAAGACCCCGTCGGCAACTGGACCTTCCAGATGATGACCGCCGCAATCGAGTCCGATCCGGTGTGGCAGACCACCAAGGGCGATTACTACAAACTGCCCAAGGAAAAGCATCCCGTACCGGGCGTTGCCTTCGGTTGGTCGGTGCTCGGCTTGACCGGCTACGATTTTGCGTATCGCACGACCCAGAGCTTCGCCTCGGTGCAGCCGGAAGTCTTCTACTGGGATCCGCCAAACGAGAAGGCCGGACTCAGCGTGACCAACCGCGCCAAGATTTACGACGCGGTCGATCTCGTGTGGCGAAACCGGGTCGGCGAGACCCACAACGTCAATCCCTATCTCGGCCGCATCCAGGCCCGCACCATGGTGATGCACATCACCAATGACCTGTGGCTGAACTTCAAGCTGGCCGAGCGTGCCGTTGACCGGGTGCCGGGAGCGCAGTTGATTGCCGAGGAAAGCCCGGTCGCTCACTACGGCGTGTTCTCGATCGTCAACCACCGAAAGAACGATCCGAAATTCGTCGCGTTCATGGACGACGTTGCGAGCCTCGACCGGGCCCAGCAGTTCATGGACAAGAACTATCGCGTGCCCGGCGTGGCCGCGAACATCGATCCGAAGAAGTCGTTCTGGAAGGATTTCGTTACTTATCCCTATCCGGTCAAATACGCGACCGCAAAGGACAGCCGCGGCACGTCCTGGCAGATCGGCTACATGGATGAATATGCCGGCACCGACAGGAATCCGAAGGTCCTGGTTATCATCCATGGCAAGGGGGCGTTCGGCGGGCATTACGGCAACATCATGCAGTATGCCTTGCGCAACGGCCTGCGCGTGATCGTGCCTGATCTGCCGCATTACGGTATGTCCGGACCCGGCAATCTTGAGATGAGTCCGGCTCGCACCATGCAGGACATGCGCGAAGTCGCGTATGACCTCGTGGTCAACCAGCTCGGGGTTAAGAAGGCAACCTATCTGGGCCACTCGCTCGGCGGCCAGCTGGTCATCGGTTACGCCTTGACCTGGCCGGATGCAGTGCAGAGCCTCGCGCTCGAGGCGCCCGCCGGTCTGGAGGAATATCCGCGCGAGATCGCGCTTGCCAAGGACAAGAAGGTGCGGCTGTTCGACGAGTCATTCGCCCGCGACTTCGACAAGTGGAAGCAAACATGGGATCAGACCGGCATTCTCGCCGCGGAGGTCGCACGTTCCGAGCAGAACATCCGCGACTTCTACTACTTCAAGAAGCGGGATCCGGCTACCGGTGTCGTGGCTGCGTCCAAGAGCGGCTATTTCATGAACGACAGCGAGTACGCCAAGTTGCATACCGAGCAGCGCGTCGGGCTGACCAAGGCGAATCCGAAGGACCTCGAGCAATGGTCCAATGTCTTCATCTTCGACATCTACACCATGGTGGCGGAGCTGCAGCAGGACGATCCGAAGAACCTTTACGAACGGCTTACCCAGATCAAGGTCCCGATCTTCCTTGCCTTTGGTGACAAGGAGCCGTTCATTCCGGGTACCGCCTTCAATGGCCTCACCGATCTCGGGCGCGACATCATTACGCCGTTCATGACCCGGATGACGAATGCGGGCAACCGGCCGATCCTGAAGATCTATCCGGATACCGGGCATTTCATCCATACCGACAACCCGGTGGAGTATCCCGTCGACGTCGTGGACTTCGTGACCAGGGGAACGATCGACACCAGCTCACCGCTTGCGATCGATCGCATGATCCGCGGGGCAGTCGTATCGGCACTCCCGGTGGCGCCGACGCCACCCGGCGCGTCGCCCACGGCGGGCCTGAACAAATAGAGCCGTCATGGCACGGTTGCAGGCGGGCGAGGTCCAGTTGGGTTGGCGAGAATGGGGTGGAGGCGACGTCACCGTCGTCTTCATCCACGGCAACCTCGCCAGCAAGGACTGGATCGGACTTGCCGCACCGCTGTTTCCCATCGGCCTGCGGGTGATCGGGATCGACTGGCGCGGATGCGGCGAAAGCGACCGGCCAAGAGCGAATGCCGACTATTCCAACTACTCTATGCAGCAGCATGCCGAGGACATGCTGGCGGCACTCGACGCCCTGGATGTCGGGTTCTGTCATCTTGCCACCCATTCGACAGGTGGCATCATCGCCGCGCGAATGCTCCTGATGCAGCCGCAGCGGTTCGGGCGGGTACTCGCACTCGATCCGGTCACGCCGCTTGGCATGCTGTTCAATGCCGATCAGATCGGCCTCTTCCGTTCGATGATGGCGAGCAGGGAGCTGACACGGGCGGTGATGGCTACGGCGGCGTCCTCGCTGTTCGTTCCGGAGAGTCTTGCACCGAATGCGATTCCACGATTCCGCGAGGGAGTCGGAGAGATCGAGGCGCCCTTCGAGCGAATTGTGGAGCAGGCCTTTGGAGTTTCCGAGGGCATCTGGATCGGTACGCCGGTCAATCTCACCCGCGAGCGGGAAAGCGGCGAACTCGAGCGCCGCATGACGGAGATCCGTCATCCGCATCTGGTGCTGTGGGGCGAGTGCGACGGCTGGATTGCACCAACAGACCTCCGGACGATGGCTGCGGCAATGCCGGATTGCCGACTCGTCGTTATGCCCAGTATCGGGCATTCGATGAATCTCGAACTGCCGGCACTCTACGCCGGGTATTTTGGTGCCTGGTTCGGGGGGCTTTCAAGGTAACATCCATCAAGAGACTGCGATGGTGCTTCAATTCCTGGTTGGCGGCCTCGTCAGCGCGATCAACATCATGATCCATGCGCTGGTGACCGTCGGCGCGGTCGGCATTGCCCGCTCCGCGGGCCTGCGGCACACCAAGCGGCCGCGATTGCACCTGATGGCCGTGATGGTCGGCACCGCGGCGGCGCTGATGGTGGCGCACACGCTGGAGGTTTTCGTCTGGGTGCTGGCCTATGCGATCGTCGGCGCGGCGCCTGCCGGCAGCGATCTGCTCTATTTCGCCTTCGTCAATTACACTACGCTCGGTTACGGAGATATCACGCCCGTGCAGGCCTGGCGGCTGACTGGGCCGATGACCGCGATGAACGGTATCCTGATGTTCGGTTGGTCGACGGCGGTTCTGTTCGAGGTGCTGCGCAAGATCCTTGAGCATCTCGTGTCGATCGGCCCTTCCTGGTTCAGTTCTGCAGATCGAGGTCAGTGAGCTGCCGCCGGTCCAGAAGGATGATCTGACGCTGGTTGCTGCCGATGAATCCGATGATATCGAGTTCATGCAGCCGCGACAGTGCGCGGGACACGGTTTCCAGTGTCAGCCCGAGATAGTCGGCAATATCGCGCCGTGACATCGGCAACGGCATGACGCCGGCCGCGGTAAGCCGTCGGTCCATCTCGATCAGGAAGGCGGCGACCCTTTCCAGCGAAGTCTTGCGGCCAAGCAGGAGCATGTGGTTTTCAGCGTGCTGCAGGTTGTCCGTGGTCATGCTGAGCAGGTTTCGCGAAACCAAGGCATCGCTCTCAGCCGCCATCTCGAGGCTGCGGCGCTTGATCAGGCGAACCGTGGTGGTCACGATCGCCTCCGCGGTAAACCGATGCTCGCTTCCGTTTTCCAGACCGAAGATGTCGCCGGCAAGATGAAACGCGCCGATCTGGCGACGGCCGTCCGAAAGCAGCTTGTAGCTTCGCACCGCGCCCTTCTTCACCTGATAGACATAGTCCGCCGGTTCTTTTTCGCCGTAGATTTCAGTACCTTTCTTGTAGGTAAATTCGTTTAAACCTACCTTCGGATTTGACTCACTCGCTATTCCGAGTTCACCGAGGGAAGTGGGGCGGGGGGCCGGATCAGTTGTGATGCGGACAAACATGGCCAACTCCTGAACGCTACTGGTTGTGCCGGTGGTCTGCCTCTAGGAAATGTTTCGTCGGAAGCAATGGCCCTCTCGCAATAATTGATCTTCTAACGAAGGCATTATTTTTGACTATTGTCTGAAGGGTCATTGTACCAAGGGACAGGTCTATAATACCTTGCCAAAGTGTGTAATACCCTGCCAAAAAAAGTACGGATACCTGTCCTAACCCTTGGATTTGGATGTTTTGATGAGTCTTGGGTAAATAATGTTTCGATGAACTCGATTAGTTGTCGCCTCAAGGATGCACGGTCTGTGTGGAGGTGATGCGATGTTGCCCCTCACTTTGATCCAAGGAGACGTCAGCGGTTTTGATCGACGGCTAGGAGGGGAAATGCCTGGCCTTGTGTACGTGGTTGACGACGATGCTTCGTTTCGGACGGCGATCGAACGTCGGCTGAGAATTGCCGGTTATGAAGTCGAAACCTATTCGTCGGCCCAACTATTGCTGGATCGTGTGCCGGCCGCTGAAAGACCGGGATGCATCCTGCTGGACGTGCGAATGCCTGGACTGAGCGGGCTGGAATTGCAAAGCCGTCTTATCGAACTCGGATCGATCCTGCCGATTGTCTTTGTTACAGGCCATACCGATATCCCGGCGACGGTGCGAGCCATCAAGGCGGGCGCCGAGGATTTTTTGACCAAGCCGGCATCATCGGAACAACTAATTGCCGCCATCGAGCGCGCCCTGGCGCGCTACGAGATCCAACGCAGTCAACGCGGCAGGCTCGATTCGATTGTCGCTCATTTGGCGAGACTGACGCCGCGTGAACGCCAGGTGTTCGATCTGATCGTGCGCGGCAAGATCAACAAACAAATTGCCACGGAGTTGGGAACGACCGAGCGCACAGTGAAAGCACATCGCCATGAGGTGATGGAGAAGATGCAGGTGCACTCGCTCGCGGAATTGGTTTCGAGTGCGGAACGGCTCGGCCTTCTCGATCGTAGCGCCAATTTGGACGGCTAGTCGGCATTTTGTTCTACCATTGAGGTTCCCGTCGCGGGAAAGACAAGCTGCCTTCTCATTCGTCAATGTCCTGCTCGAACGTCTGTGCTGGCGCGCCCCTGTTGACGGAGGCGAACTGCGCCAGCGGAAGCGACGTCGTGAGCGCCAACAAGTTTGAATCGACGAATTCCAACTGCAGCGTCTGTCCCGAACCCATTTCCTGGATGATCTTGGGGTCGGCCACGGCTCCCGCGATGCAGGTGTTGGTGAGGCACCAAGTATAAGGCACGAGATGGGGCTGCCCTTGGTCAACTGTGAGTCTGACGGGTTTTTGCAGGTACATGCCGACGGGGGAGAATATCTGCAGCCGTGCACTGCCGTCGCCCTCCCGCTCGATGATATCGAGACGGATCGCTATTTGACCGGTTGAGAACTTGCCGGTGATCGAGGTGCGGCAATGCAACTGAGCACCACCCGGCTTGAAGCAGAGTTTTCGCCAGTCTTCATAAGTGACGTCCTTTACCTCTCGCTGCCCGCGGGTTGGAATGTCGGTCTGTTGCGAAATGGCAGGCTGGCTGGATGCAACGCTTGCGGCCGCCAGGAATGCAGCTGCAAAGGAGAATGTTGCGCACTCGCGTTGTGGCTGCATTTCGATACGATTTGAGCCTGTCATGGTTGCATCTCCGGGCTTGGTTGCTTGTCATCCCTGTTTGTCGAGAAATTTCGTCACCAGAGGTGACCAGATGGGAATGGCATCGGGAGAGCCGATAAGGAAATGCCCATCACTGCCGAACGGCGGCACCAGATGATATTCGGCCTTGCCGCCGGCCGCGCTAAAGGCCTCGTGCATGCGTTTCGACAGAGCAGGGCCGAAGAAGGTGTCGTTCTCGATATAGATCCAGAGCATCGGCACGCGTGACGTGCGGCCGAACTCACCGGTCGCTTCCACCAGCTTGTCTGGCGCGCAATTGTTGTTCGGCTTGCCGTCGACGCGGCCGCCACGGCCGGCGGCGAAGATGATGATCGCTTTGACCTGGGGCGGGTTCAGGCTTGAAAGCGCGATCGAGGCCCATCCGCCGGCGGATTGCCCGACGACGATGACGTCCTTCGGCACGATGCGCTTTTCGGCGGTCATGTAGTCGATGATCCAGAGATCGACTTGCGCAACCGCCATGCCGGGAGCGCGGAAATTGGGATTGCTGCACTTTCCGACCTTCGAGAAGAACGGGCCGTAGAGACCATGTTCGGGTATGTCGATCGCCGCTGCGCCATATCCGGTGCCGACGGGGGCCACCACCAGATAGCCGCGTTTGGCAAACCACTTGGCTGCATCGCGGAATTCCACAAGCGGGAAGAAGCTGCGGCCGGTCGCACTCATTGAAACGCCATGGTTCATGATTGCGAGTGGGAACGGCCCGTCGCCGACCGGTCGTACCAGATAGGCGAACATGGGAAGCGGCAGTGGTAGCGCCCAGATTTCTTCCTGGATCGGACGTGATGCGTGATCGTCTGCGTGCGACGGCGTGATCATGCTGGCGAAGGGCAGAAGCATCGCGACAACCAAGCTCCGTAAGCGTTGCGGGCACATGTTGAGACTCCTCTCGGCATGGTCGCGTTTCCCCGGCGCGCGGTCGATTATCCGTTGATTGGAATCCCGGGAACTCACGTAAAGCTTGATCCAGATCAATCAACGTCGGGCTCGATACGTCGCCTATGGCCGTCCAGTACCCGCGACAGCTAGCGTCTTGACATGAGTTCTCTGGGTATTGCCGCCAGTCCGCCGATACGCCGCGATGAAACGGTGCAAATATCGCTGCTGCTTGCTTTCGCGGGCGGCTACCTCGACGCCTATACATGGATTATCCACGACGTGATGGCCAATGCCCAGACGGCCAACCTGGTCTTGCTCTGGGTGCACGGCAGCGTCGGCGAGTGGGACCGAGCCGTTCAGTTCGTTCCTCCGATGGCCGCGTTCATGGTGGGCATTGTCATTGCCGCTTGGCTCCGTCGCTCCACAGGAGACAGGGCCAGCGCGATCAGCACGCTCATCGAAATTGTGCTGCTGGTGGCCGTCGGCATCCTGCACAATCGGCTGCCGGATCTGGCGGGCACGCTCGGCATTTCATTCGTTGCGGCCATGCAAACGGCGACCTTCACCAAGGTCGAAGGCGTGGCCTATAGCTCGGTAATGATCACCGGCAATATGCGCCAGGCGATTGAGGGAGTATTCGCCGTGGTCTCCGGGCAACTCGGCTCGCTTCGCCGCCCCGGCATCTTTGCAGCCTTGTGCGTTGCTTTTGGCACTGGGGCGGCTGTCGGCGCCTACGCAACGAAGGTTATCCCGGACCTGGCGCTTGGACTGCCCGTGGTGGCGCTGCTGATCGTCCTGCTTCGCTGCGAGATGCGCCCCAACGAGGAAGCGCCATGAAGTCACGCACGTTTCAGCGAACGGGGTTGACACGGATTTTTCCTCCGTTGACCTGGCTTGCCGAATATAGGCCGTCTTGGTTGCGCCGTGATGCGATCGCCGGAGTGACGCTCGCCGCTTATGCGATTCCGGTGTCACTGGCCTATGCGGGCCTTGCCGGATTGCCGCCGCAGGTTGGCATTTACGGCTATATGCTTGGCGGCTTGGGCTATGCTCTCCTCGGGTCGTCGCGCCAGCTTGCCGTCGGCCCGACCTCCGCAATTTCGCTCATGATCGCCGGCAGCGTCGGGGCACTCGCCGGAGGGGACGCGATACGCTTCGCACAGATCGCGAGCCTTACGGCATTCGCGGTGGCGGTGCTTTGCCTGATCGCCTGGCTTTTCAAGCTCAGCATTCTCGTCCGTCTGGTCAGCGACAGCATTCTCGTCGGCTTCAAGGCGGGGGCCGGGCTCACGATCATAATGAGTCAGCTGCCAAGCCTGTTCGGCGTAGCCGGTGGTGGGCACAACTTCTTCGACCGGGCGATCCGGTTTGCCGGTCAGGCTGGCGACATCAATCTGCTCGTATTCGGAATTGGAGTCACGGCGATCCTACTCTTGCTCCTCGGCGAGCGATTTCTGACGGGCAGGCCGGTCGGACTCGCCGTGGTGGCGTTGTCGATCCTCATGGCAACCTTCTTCGGGCTTCCGGCACTGGGCGTACCTGTCACCGGGAACATCCCGGAGGGATTGCCGGCTTTCGAGGTGCCCACTTTCGGGATGCTGGAATTCCAGGAGTTATTTCCAATAGCGGCCGGGTGTCTTCTCCTGGCCTATATAGAAGGTGTTTCGGCGGCCCGGAGTTTTGCAGCGAAGCATGGGTATAGCCTCGATGTCCGTCAGGAATTTCTGGGGCTTGGGGCCGCCAATCTCGCAGTTGCGTTTGGCCATGGCTATCCCGTGGCCGGCGGATTGTCGCAGTCCGCCGTCAATGACACGGCGGGAGCGCGCACGTCCCTGGCATTGGTGGTTTGCTCGTTTGCCCTCGCGCTCTGCCTGCTTTTCTTTACGGGGTTGCTGACCAACCTTCCCAAGGCAGTGTTGGCTGGCATTGTCTTCGTTGCCGTTTACAAGCTGGTCGACATTCGCACGCTGCTTCGCATGTGGAGGGTAAGCCGTATCGACTTCTATGCCGCGGTTATCGCGCTCGTGTCCGTGCTGCTGCTTGGGATCCTCCAAGGTGTGCTGCTTGCCGCCCTCGCGTCCATCTTCCTGCTGCTGGGCCGGGCATCGAATCCCAACATTGCGTTCCTCGGGCGGCTTCCTGGGACGGGTCGCTATTCCGACAGCGCCAGACACGAAGGTGTGGAGCCGCTGGTTGGTATCATCGCGTTCCGCCCCGAAGCCTCGCTGCTCTACATCAACGCCGAGACGATTCTGGAGGCGGTTTTAAAGGCGCTGCGACAGTCGCCCGACGTCAGGCTGGTTGCCTGCGATCTCTCGGCGTCCCCCTACATCGATCTCGCCGGGGCGCGGATGCTGCTCGATCTCCATGATGAGCTGGCGTCGCGTCATGTAGCGCTCTGCATCGTCGGCGCCCATGCGCAGTTGCGTGACTTGCTGCGGGCGGAAGGGCTGGCGGAGAAGACGGATAGTAGCGAATGGCTCCGCACGCTCGACAGTGTGTTGGGTGAGGGTAACGCCGGGAAACGATCCGAATTCCACCAGCAACGGCCGCCTGGACCATGAAGCCCTGCTGATATCGGCGACCACCAGATATCCCTCACGCCTATTGCATTGCGAAGCGCAGCATTCGCCGCAGCTTGGCGAGTTCGTATCGAGAGAGTGCGACCCTTGACTTGGATCAAAGGAGTGGGCGGGCAGCGGGTCACGATCCGACGAGCCATCACCTATGCCGTGTCCGGCATGCTGCTCACCGTGTTTAGAACCTCGCTATGCTCCTAGCCAAATAGGTGGTCGTCGCATCGCGTCTCTCCCGAGGAAAAACATCATGAAAAAATCTGTCAGTAGCGTCGCCCTGGTTGTTTTGCTCGCGGGCGTGGCTGGCATCAATACACCAGCCCGAGCTGAGACCGGCCGGGTCGCTGTCGTCTTCACTAAGGGCGGGTTCATCGTCGGAGTCGGAGGCGGCGAGGGCGTCCTGACGTTGCGAGGCAGGAATTATCCGTTCACCGTATCGGGCATGAGCGTCGGCTTTACGATCGGAGCCTCGACAACCAAGCTTGTTGGACGGGCCCTTAATTTGAGGGGACCGGCTTCGATCGAAGGCTCGTACGCCGCTGTCGGAGCCGGGGGTGCCCTTGCGGCTGGGGCGGGAGGCGTTCAATTGCGGAACGCCAACGGCGTGGTCTTGCAGTTGAGTGGTCCGCGGGTCGGCGCAGAAGTGTCGGCAGCAGTCGGTGGGGTAACAGTGCGTTTGAAATAGGTGCGAGGCGATCAGGCCGCGTCACGGCGCGACCTGATCGCTCAGTATCAGTATCAGTATCGTTCTTCAACGAACGTCATCGCGCGCAAGCCTGCCTGATCATTGTAGCGTCCCTTGTCGGAACGCTTGGGCAGTTTGATCTTGTCCTTCTTCATGCGCTTGTAGGGGATCGAATTCAGCAGATGCGCGATACAGTTGAGCCGCGCCCGGCGCTTGTCGTCGGAGCGGATGACATGCCACGGCGCGTGTTTCGAATTGGTCGCCTTGAACATCAGGTCGCGGGCCCGCGAATAGTCGTACCACCGTCGATACGATTCCGTGTCCATCGGGCTCAGCTTCCATTGCCGCAGCGGATCGTCAATTCTCGCCTTGAAGCGGCGCTCCTGCTCGTCCATTCCGACCTCAAGCCAGAGCTTGATCAGGATGATGCCGCCCTCGATGATGTATTTCTCCATCTCGGGACAAAGCGAAAGGAATCGCTCGTGCTCGGCGGGCGTACAGAATCCCATCACATACTCTACGCCGGCCCGGTTGTACCAACTGCGGTCGAAGATCACGATCTCGCCTGCAGCAGGAAAATGCTGCATGTAGCGCTGAAGAAACAATTGCGTCTTCTCGCGATCAGACGGCGCGGGCAGGGCGATCACGCGAAAGACGCGCGGACTGACCTTTTCCGTGATCGCCTTGATCGTGCCGCCCTTGCCGGCGGCATCCCGGCCTTCGAACAGGACGATGACCCGAAGCTTGTTCGCCTTCACCCATTCCTGGAGATGGCAAAGCTCGACCTGGAGCTTTCCCAGCTCTTTCTCATAGACCTTGCGCTTCATCCCGTCCGCGGGCGTGTCGGCTGGCATGCTCACCGGTCCATTGTTTCAAGCCAAATCCGTCCTCAGTCTCCCCAGGCAATGGTGATGGCGATGTCGCCTGGAACACCTCCCGGGTAGTCGATGACCTGGTAGCTGATGCGATAGCCGCGCGGTTTCAGGTAGTCGGTCCAAAGCTGGAATATTTCCTTCGGAATTCCGGTCAGGGTATTCTCCCAGCCTTTCTCCTGCTGGATGATGGAACGGCCCTTGTCGGAGCACAGCGAGTTCGGGAACCGATAGACCTGCACTTCCGTCATCCCGTTTCGTACCGCCCGCTGGATGACGGTCGAAGCGAGCTGGATCTTTTCCTCCTCGGATTTGCCTGACGGACGGTTGAGCCGCTCGATCAGCGCACGTTTCTCAGCTTCAGCGGCCGCGGCCAGGCGCGCGTATTGTTCTGCCTTTTCGGCCTCCTTGAGGGCCGCTTCCTTCTGGATCTGCTTCGCAGTGGGAATGAGATTATCGATGCTGCCAGGCATGACTGGTGGCTCCTGAGTGGTTGTTCTGCGTTCTGCGTCAGCGTTGCCATAAGGCTAGGTGGGGTCGACGTCGTTCCCTTGATCCAAATCAAACAATCCGCATCGGGGGTAAGCATGCAGGTCGTGGACGCCTACGGTCGGGTCACGACGCGCTGTTGACGTCGGTGCCCGACCCGGCTGAGGCGGCTGGCTGCAGTGTCGCTAGCACTGGAAATGTGCTGGAATGCAGCCGTTCGGAATGCCGGGGTAGGTGGATGAGCGGACGCGTCCCGACCGCAGCGATCAACCCGGGCTGGCCAAGCCTGGCCGCCCGTCTCTGCGTCTGCCTGTTGGTCCTGGCGGCCATACTGTCCGGACCGGCAAGCGGCGAGCCGCGCGGCGAACCCAAACGCGTGCTGATGCTGCACTCGTTCGGGCGCGACTTCCTGCCATGGAGCGCATTTGCCCGCACCATCCGGACCGAGCTCGAGCAGCAGTCGCCGTGGCCTCTGGAGGTTCAGGAGCACAATTTACTGTCGGCACGGTTTAACAACCCGGGACCGGAAGCACCGTTTGTCGACTATCTGCGGTCGCTTTACTCTGGCCGTCCGCCGGACATCGTGGTGAGCATTGGCGCGCCTGCGGCCCGGTTTGTTCAGAAATATCGGGCGCAGCTTTTCCCTGAAACGCCCATGGTGCTGACGGCGGTCGAGCAGCGGCTGGTGAACCGGACGGATCTGACGGATAAAGACACCGTCATAGCGGTTTACAACGATTTCTCGGGCTTTTTCGAGAGCATTCTTCAGGTCCTGCCGGACACGCAGACGATTGCCGTGGTCATAGGCGCCTCGCCCCTGGAGAAATTCTGGCTTGAGGAGGCAAAGAGGGAAGTCAAATCCTTCGAAAATCGGGTCGCATTCGTCTGGTATGCCGATCTCTCCTTTGCGGAGATACTGAAGCGGGCGTCGACGCTCCCGCCCCATACCGTTCTGTTCTGGGGCTTGATGTCGGTCGATAGCGCAGGTGTCACCCATGAGGGCGATCTTGCCTTGCGCAACCTTCATGCGGTCGCCAATGCCCCGATCTTTTCCTTCCAGGAAGCCTTTTTCGGCCGAGATACCGTCGGCGGCCCGATGCATTCAATCGGCGGTTCGAGCAACAAAACTGTCAATGCCGCCATCCGCATTCTCGGTGGCGAGAAGCCAGCCGATATCAAGGTGCAGCCGATCGGATTTGCGTCACCGAAGTACGATTGGCGGGAGATGCAGCGCTGGGGCATCCGCGAGAGTAACCTGCCTCCAGGAAGCGAAATCTTGTTTCGTGAGCCCGGCATATGGGAAAGGTACAGCTGGCAGATGTCGCTGATTGCGAGCGTAATTCTGATCCAGGGAGGGTTGATCGCCGGATTGCTTCACGAACGGCGTCGCCGCCGTCTCGCCGAAGTCGAATCGCGCCAACGACTGGCGGAGCTTGCACACCTCAACCGCTATTCGGCTGCCGGCGAAATGACGACTTCTATCGCCCATGAGATAAATCAGCCGCTTGGCTCAATTCTTACCAACACAGAGACAGCCGAGCTCATGCTAAAGGGCGCTTCACCGAATCTCGATGAAGTGAGGGAAATTCTCGTTGACATCAGGCGCGACGACCAGCGCGCCAGCGAAGTGATACGCCGGCTACGAAGCGTGCTAAAGAAAACACCCTTTGAAATGAAATATATCGACTTGAACGAGACGGTACGGCAAGCGATCGGATTCGTCGCAGCCGTGGCCCACGGGCGCGGTATCGCACTGAAGTACGGCACGACCGCGGCCGATCTGAAAGTCAAGGGCGATGCTGTTCAGCTGCAACAAGTTGTTCTGAATCTGATTATCAACGCGATGGACGCGATATCCGATGCGGAGGCAAAGGAGCGCGAAGTCGGCGTAACCACGAACCTTTCAGGCGCCAGCGCGGAAATCAGGATTAGCGACACCGGCCCCGGTATAGCGACCGGCGATCTCAAGAGCGTCTTCGATCCGTTTTTCACGACAAAACCGCAAGGCATGGGCATGGGACTTGCGATCGTCCGCACCATCGTCGAAGCGCACCACGGACAGATTTCTGCGACAAATCAGTCGTCCGGCGGCGCGCTTTTCACGATCACGCTTCCGATCGCCCGCGGTCGGTCAACTTCGGCCTGACACACGCCCGCCACGGTGCTCCTGCACCGCACCAGGGCCGCACCGCTGGTTCCTTGATCTTTATCAAAGAACGACCTCGCCTCGGACCGATGCTTGCCGCGATGAGCCCAAGGAGGGATGTGATGTTCCGCTGCGGCAAGACCCTTATCGCGCTGGCGCTGCTGATGGCGAATCCAGTCGCCGTCTCCGCCCAAACGACCGACAATCCGCCTGTTCCGAGTAGTTCGGCGCAACCGGCCAGCCAGCAGCCGCCGAGTGCGGAGCTATTGAAACCCGAACAGCTCGAGGCGCTGGTTGCGCCGATTGCGCTCTATCCCGACGAGTTGCTGGCAAACGTGCTGGCGGCATCGACCTATCCGCTGGAAGTGGTGCAGGCCGATCGCTGGCTGAAAGCGCACAAGACCTTGACGGGCGATGCGCTGAAGAAGGAGGTCGACAAGCAGTCTTGGGACGATAGCGTCAAGGCGCTCACCAGCACCGCAGACGTCATTGCGATGATGAGCGACAAGGTCGACTGGACCAAGAACCTGGGCGATGCCGTGCTCGCACAGCAGCCGGATGTGATGGACGCGGTCCAGCGCCTGCGCTCCAAGGCTTATGATAACAAGAAGCTGGTTACCACCAAGCAGCAGAAGGTCAGCGTTCAGACACAGGAAAACAAGCAGGCGATCGTCATCGAGTCGGCCGATCCCAATACAATGTACGTGCCGTACTACGATCCGGCCGCGGTTTATGGAGCCTGGCCCTATGCGGAATATCCACCCTATTACTTCGGATACCCGTCCTATATCGGCGCCGGCGTGATCGCAGCGGGTCTCGCCTTCGGTACAGCCTGGGCGATCGGACGCTGGGGCAATTACTGGGGCGGTGGATTCAACTGGGGCAACCGCAACCTCTACGTCAACCACCACAACAGGACAAACAACTGGCAGCACAACGCGGCGCACCGCCAGGGCGTGCGATACAACAACGCGAACGTTCAGCAGCGCTTCGGTAACAACAACTTGAAGGCCGGCGCCTCCAACCGGATGGATTTTCGTGGCCGTGACGGGCAGCAGGTGCTTCGTCCGGGACAGGACCGACCGGGCGCTGGCGATCGCGTCGGCGATCGGGCAGGGGACCGCGGTGGCGATCGTGTCGGGGATCGTGGCGGCAATCGGCCGGGCACGGCGGATCGTGCCAAAGGTGGTGGCGATCGCGCCAAAGCCGGCGGCGGCGATCGTGCCAAGGCTGCCAATCGCGCCAGCGGCGCCGCGCGCGGAGATCGCGGAGGCGGTCGCGGCGGGGCAATGAATGTCTCGTCGGGTAGGGCTGCCGCTGCGCAATCCGCCCGCGGCCGGGCAAGCATGGCGAGCATGGGCCCGCGCGGCGGCGGTCCGAGTTTCGCCGGGCGCGGCGGCGGCTTTGGCGGCGGAGCCGCCATGATGAGAGGTGGTGGCGGCTTCCGAGGTGGTGGCGGCGGAGGTTTTCGCGGCGGCGGTGGGCGGCGGTCCGACATCGCACTGAAGCACGACATCGTTCAACTCGGTTACCTCGCGAATGGTCTCGGCTACTACCGCTTCAGCTATCTCGGCAGCAGCAAGCCCTATGTCGGCGTCATCGCGCAGGAAGTGCAGAACCTGGTGCCGGAAGCTGTGACCCGCGGCCGGGACGGGCATCTCCGCGTCCACTACGAACAGCTGGGATTGAAGCTCCGCTCCTACACCGACTGGCTTGCCGGCGGCGCAAAGATACCCATGCCAGCGGAGGTCTCGCCATGATCAGGCTGAAATCGCTCCATCGCGCTGGTTCGGTGGGTCTCGCTGCAATCGTGGCAGTGGCGCTGTTGACTGCCTCTGCGTCCCAGGCGCAGCAGGCCTATCCCTCGCCGGAGGACGCTGCGGCGGCGCTGGCTGCCGCGGTCAAGACCGGCACGAGGAGTGCGATGCTCAAGGTCCTCGGCAAAGACGGGCAAGACATTATCGAGTCCGGCGATGATGTTGCCGATGCCGAGATGCGGCAACGTTTCCTCTCTGCCTATGACGCGAAGCATTCCATCAAGGCCGAAGGAAACAAGAAGGCTACGCTTATCCTCGGCGCCGACGATTTTCCTTTCCCGATTCCCTTGGTGAACAACAGGACGGGCTGGGAGTTCGACCCGGCTGCGGGTCGTATCGAAGTTCTGTATCGTCGCATCGGACGCAATGAACTGGACGCGATTCAAACCTCGCTGGCTTACGTAGATGCGCAGAACGAATATGCCGAAAAGGATCGCACCGGCCAGGGGGTAGGGGTCTACGCACAGCGCATCGTCAGTAACCCGGGCAAGAAGGATGGGCTGTTCTGGCGCGACGATCGCGAGCCGAGCCCGCTGGGCGAATTGGCGGCGCAGGCATCCGCCGAAGGGTACAAGGTCGGAGAGCAGGCGACGCCTTATCATGGCTATTATTATCGAATTTTGAAGGGCCAGGGGTCCAACGCGCCGGGCGGAGCTCTGAACTACGTCGTCAAGGACAAAATGATCGGCGGCTTCGGGCTGATCGCATACCCCGCCGAGTACGGAAATTCCGGCGTCATGACCTTCATGGTCAATCATGCCGGTACCGTCTACCAGAAGGATCTCGGAAAGCGGACCGAGAGCATCGCCAAGCGCATTTACCTGTTCGATCCGGATCAGACCTGGAAGAAGGTCGATGCAGCGGCCCCTTGAACGCGGCGCTCTAGCGATCTCACGGATAGGTCGGCTCGCCGTGGTCGCGCTCTTCACCGTTGCTTTTCCGGCGACATCATCGTCCGCGCAGGCGCCCGGCTATGTCCGGGTCAAGCTGGTGAAGGCGGGCCTGATGGTCGGTGCCGGTGGCGGCAGCGGCGTCCTGACGTATCGTGGCCGCGACTATCCGTTCAAAGTATCCGGTCTCAGCCTGGGTGTTACCGCTGGCGCATCGATCAACCGGCTGGAAGGATGGGCTTCAGGCATAAGGCAGGTCAGCGACTTTGCTGGCACCTACAGCTCGGTCGGTGGCGGGGGCGCCTTCGTGGGTGGCTTCGGAGGCATTCAGTTAGGGAACGAGAAGGGCGTAAAGATCGCGCTGCAAGGGCCGAGGATAGGGATGGAGTTCGCCGCGAACCGTACCGAGGTTAGAATTTCACTCAAGTGAGCCTGGGCTGGCGTCACCGGGTCCCCGTACTTGTTTCGGGAAGACACTCTGGATCGCGCGCAACAGAAATACCCGATGAACAGCGGCAATGTGGCGCATCCGGGAATCGCGGCCGACCAATCTTTCATTTGCTTGACCTAAATCAAAGGTGGAGGTGCCAGCGCTCCGATGGTCAGGCACGCGGAATGGCAACCCTCAACATCAGGGTATCTAAGCAACCAGTCCAATCCGGTAGGAGACGCACCATGAAGGCAAGCGCAGCCCTGAGGAAGGAAGCTGATGCCGGACATAGCTGGGACGGTTTTCGGCCTGGAGATTGGCTCAGCTCCATCAACGTTCGCGATTTCATCGTCCGTAACGTGACGCCCTACACAGGCGACGAAGCGTTTCTCGCCGGGCCTTCGCAGCGCACCAAAGCCGTCTGGGCGAAGTTGCAGCCGTACTTCGCCGAGGAAAGAAAAAAGGGAGTGCTTGCAGTAGATGCTCAAACTCCCTCGACATTGCTTGCCCACAAAGCCGGCTATATCGATCGCGACAACGAAGTCATCGTGGGTCTTCAGACCGACCAACCTTTCAAGCGAGCGATCTTTCCCTTTGGTGGGTTGCGGATGGTCGAGGCGGGCCTCAAGGCCGCAGGCTTCGAGCCCGACCCGGCTGTCCACAAGGCTTTCACGAACTACCGAAAATCGCATAACGACGGCGTCTTCGACGCCTATACGCCCGAAATCATGAATTGCCGACGGTCCGGGATCATCACGGGCCTGCCGGATGCTTATGGCCGTGGCCGCATCATCGGGGACTACCGGCGGGTCGCTCTTTACGGGATCGACCGGCTTCTCGAGGTCAAGCGCGCCGAGCGGGAACAGACCGATGACATGTGGCCGAGCGATGACATCATTCGGATGCGCGAAGAACTGGCTGATCAGATGCGCGCGCTCGCGGACCTTGCCGCGATGGCGAAGCTATATGGCCACGACATATCGAAGCCCGCCAGCAATGCCCAGGAAGCATTCCAATGGACCTACTTTGCCTATCTGGGAGCAATCAAGGAGGCCAACGGGGCGGCAATGTCCATCGGACGCATATCGAGCTTCCTGGACATCTACATCGAACGGGACCTGAAGGCGGGTGTTCTCGACGAAGGCAGAGCGCAGGAGCTCTGGGATCAGCTGGTTCAGAAGCTTCGAATCGTCCGCTTCCTGCGCACGCCCGACTACGACGCGCTGTTTAGCGGAGATCCCTATTGGGCGACCGAGTGCGTCGGCGGTATGGATCTGGACGGGCGTACGCTGGTGACCAAGAGCAGCTATCGCATGCTGCACACGCTTTCAAATCTTGGCCCGGCACCCGAACCGAACATTACGGTTCTCTGGTCCAGCCATATGCCCGCAACATTCAAGCGCTACTGCGCCAAGGTCAGCCGCGATACGTCCTCCCTTCAGTACGAGAACGACGATCTGATGCGTCCGTTCTGGGGTGACGATTACGGCATTGCCTGCTGTGTTTCGGCGATGCGCCTGGGCAAGCAGATGCAGTTTTTCGGCGCCCGCGTAAATCTGGCGAAGGCGCTGCTGTACGCGATTAATGGCGGCCGCGACGAGGTCACGGGCGAGCAGGTCGCCCCCGAAACGCTGCCGGTCGCGGGTGACTTCCTCGACTACGACGACGTGATGGCCAAGTTCGATACCACCATGGAGTGGCTGGCGCGCACATATGTCCACGCGATGAACTGCATCCACTACATGCACGACAAGTATTTCTATGAACGCCTGGAGATGGCTCTCCACGATCGCGACATTCTGAGAACCATGGCATTCGGAATCGCGGGCCTTTCGGTGGTGGCCGACAGCCTCAGCGCGATCAAGTACGGAAAGATCCGCGTCGCCCGCGATGCGAACGGATTGGTGGTCGACTATCAAAATGAGGGGAACAAGGCGACGCCGCAGTTCGGCAACAACGACGACCGCGTCGATCAGATCGCGTCGGAAATCGTCACCAGCTTCATGGGAAAGATACGAAAGCACCCCACCTACCGCAACGCCACGCACACACAGAGCGTCCTCACCATTACTTCGAACGTCGTGTACGGCAAGGCTACGGGAAACACCCCCGATGGCCGTCGCAAGGGTGAGCCGTTCGGGCCCGGCGCAAATCCGATGCACGGCCGGGACAGCCATGGCTGGCTCGCCTCCTGCCTGTCCGTTGCCAAGCTTCCCTACAAGGACGCGCAGGACGGCATCAGCTACACGGTCTCTGTCGCTCCGCAGAAGGCGCACTTGTCGGAAACCCAGATGATCGATGAAGCCGTCAAGGCCTTCGACCTCTACTTCGATCGTGGCGGGTTCCACATGAACCTGAACGTCATCGACAAGGACACGCTCGAGGATGCCATGAAGAATCCGGACAAGTACCCGCAGCTCACCATTCGAGTCTCCGGCTACGCCGTCAACTTCGTCCGTCTGACGCCGGAGCAGCAGAGAGATGTGATCAGCCGCACTTTCCACGGCCAGATCTGAATCGAGGTGCACCATGTCGACGGTGCAGACACTTGAACCCGGAAGTCGTCATGACCTCCGGGTGGGGATTTCACCCGACGCGCCCGACGAAAGCCAGTTCAAGGACGAGAAGGGCGCATTCGGATATTGCCATTCCTACGAAACCTCGTCCCGATACGACGGGCCGGGGCTGCGCGTGGTGCTGTTCGTCTCCGGTTGCCTGCTGCGATGCACTTACTGCCACAATCCGGATACCTGGCATCTGAAGGACGGGACCTACGTTTCGGCCGATCACGTGCTCCGTCGCCTGGGCGATTTCGCGCCGGCACTTCTTTCGCTTGGCGGGGGACTCACCATTTCCGGCGGCGAGCCGATGGTTCAGCTTGCATTCACCCGGCGGATATTCGCCGGAGCGAAGACCATGGGCCTGCACACGGCCATTCAGACCTCGGGATTTCTGGGCGATCGTGTCGACGAAGACTACCTGTCGAACATCGATCTCGTCCTGCTCGATATCAAAAGTTCGGATCCCGACACGTACCGGCGCGTGACAGCTCGCGAGCTCGCGCCGACGCTGCGCTTCGCCGAGCGGCTGGCTTCGCTGTCGAAGCCGACGTGGATCCGCTTCACGCTCGTCCCCGGCGAGACCGACGATCCCGCCAACGTCGAAGGCGTGGCCCGATTCGTCGCGCCGATGAAGAACGTCGAATGGGTCGAGGTGCAGCCGTTCCACCAGATGGGCGCTTTCAAGTGGAAGGCGATGGGGCTCGACTACAAGCTTCTCGATACTCCGACGGCCAGCCGGGAGCTGGTGGATAGGGTGATCGGGCAATTCCGCGCGGCAGGCTGCTGCGTGCGCTGACGACAGGCTGGGGAGACCGGATATCATGTTGGACCTTGCTCGCGAGATCATCGGAAGCCAGCCGATACTGACGGCGTTTCTCGCGATCGGGTTGGGCTACCTGGTCGGTCAGATCAGCATCGGCGGATTTTCCCTCGGTGTTGGCGCCGTTCTTTTCGTGGGCCTTGCCATCGGTGCGTTTGCACCCAAAGCCCAGATCACGGGGCCGATCGGGCTGACAGGATTGATCATGTTCCTGTATGGGATCGGGATTCTTTACGGTCGGCAGTTCTTCGAAGGCATGTTCGGCGTCGGGCAGAAGTACAATCTGCTGGCGCTTGTCGCATGCCTAGCCAGCTTGATCGTTGCGCTTGGGCTCGGGCACATCTTCGGTATCAAGATCGGACATACGCTCGGTATCTATGCCGGATCAATGACGAGCACCGCCACGCTCCAGGCGGCCCTCGACGTCGTGAAGAACAAGGATCCATCGATCGGCTATTCCATTGCCTACCCCTTCGGGGTCATCGGTCCGATCCTGTGCATTTACTTCATGACCCGGATCGTAAGGCCGAAATTTCCGGCCAAGGCGCAGCGCTTCCACATGGGCGAAATTTCGATCGGCGAAGGCCATGCCGGAAAGAGATTGGACGAACTGACGACCGGGGCGCTCAGCGGTGTCCAGGTCACGATGGTTCGAAAGGGCGGGCACAATTTCGTTCCTGTGGGCGATACCGTCTTGTCCGCCGGAGACGCCATTCTTGTGGTCGCTGAGCAGAATGAAGCAATTGCCAGGGCGGCCGCCACGCTTGGAAAACTGGAGCCCGGCCGCCTGGCGAGCGACCGCGCCGATCTCGACTACATCAGGGTCTTCGTCGGGAAGGCCAGCGTAGTGGGAGTACCTCTTGCCAGTCTTCCCATGCCGGCCGGCTATCCAACCCACTTATTGCATGTCCGTCGCTATGATGCGGACCTCGTGCCGGCGCCCGACCTGATGCTCGAATTCGGCGATCGGGTAGGGGTGCTGACGCCTCCTGACCGCAAGGACGAAATTCGGCGTCACTTCGGCGACACGGTGAAGGCGGCGGCCGAATTCAGCTACGTTTCGCTCGGCGTTGGAATGGTCCTGGGTGTCTTGCTTGGGCTCATTCCGATTCCGATTCCCGGAGTGGGCGTCGTGACGCTCGGTATCGGAGGGGGACCGCTGATCGTCGCTCTCATTCTTGGCAAATTGCGGCGCACAGGTCCCATGCTCTGGACCATGCCGTTACCAGCGAACATCGTCTTGCGAAACTTCGGACTTGCGATGTTTCTTGCAACGGTCGGCGTCAACGCAGGGCAGCCCTTTGTTCGAACCGTCGCCGAATCCGGGCTTACGATGCTCTTTATCGGCGTTGCGGTTCTGCTGACGACGGTAGCCATCGTCTTACTGGTGGGCCACTACATTCTGAGAATCCCGTACGACGATCTCGTGGGCGTGGCATCCGGTGCGACCGGAAATCCGGCGATCCTCGTCTATTCGACCAAGATGGCGCCCACTGAACGGCCCGACATCGGCTACGCCATGATCTTTCCTTCCATGACACTGGTGAAGGTGATCGCCGCGCAGATCGTGGGTCTCCTCATGGTTGGCAGCAGCGCTGGCTAGGCGACCTATCAGAACAGGGCCTTGCCATCGTTCATTCATGATCGGGATCTCCAGATCGGCGGTCCAGGTCAAGATCGCTCGTCGGAGCAAGGCATCGCCGGAAGGTTACGCTCGTCGATGGACCAGGCACGGGAGACACGGCATGGCTGATCGGGCATCCCCGCCGCAACCACCCATCTTCAATTTGAATGCCTACAGCCCGGCCGAGATCAAGGAGGCTGTCGAGAAAGTCGGAGTCAAGAAGACGAACCTTCCCTTTCTGGCTTCATTCATGCTGGCCGTGATCGCAGGGGGCAGCATCGGACTTGGCGCACTGTACTACACTGTCGTCGTCAGCGACGCGAGTCTGAGCTTCGCCACGGCGCGTGTGCTCGGCGGACTGGTTTTTTCGCTCGGGCTGGCAATCGTTCTGGTTGGCGGAGCTGAACTCTTCACGGGAAACAATCTGATCGTGATGGCCTGGGCGAGCGGACATGTGACGACGAAGGAAATGCTGCGCAACTGGGGCGTCGTCTATTTCGGCAACCTGATCGGCGCGCTCGGACTTGTGGTCCTGGTCTTCCTTTCGCATCATCTCGACATGAATGGAGGCCGCGTCGGCCTGTCGATACTGAATACGGCTGTCGCCAAGATCCAGCCCGATGCAGTGACGTTATTCTTCAAGGGAATTTTGTGTAACCTGCTCGTTTGCTTGGCGGTGTGGCTGGCATATGCCGGCCGGTCGGTTACCGACAAGATTGTTGCGCTCGTATTTCCGATCTCCGCCTTCATCGCCGCCGGCTTTGAGCACTGCGTCGCCAACATGTATTTCCTGCCCTTGGCCTGGTTGATGACGCGAGCAGGAAATGTCCCTCCTGATTTCGACGCGTCGGTCATCACGATGGCGGGCATCATTCACAATCTTGTGCCGGTCACGCTCGGCAATATCGTAGGCGGCGCCGGCCTCGTCGGCGCGATGTATTGGATTATCTATCGGGCAGCCTTCGGTGAGAGCGGCAAGACCAATGCTAGTCAGGGCAAGGAAGGTTCATGAAGTAGCTGCCAAAGTGGATCATCGGGTCCGCAGCAGGCGACAGAGCACGTTCGGCAGTTCGCCACAGGACAGGTAATCTCCATGCCGCTGACGAAAGTCAATTGGGTGCCCAATGTCTCTCGCCAATGGCATGAAGCGCGCCACCGCAACAGCCGCAGATCTCACTATTAGCGGAAACCCTGGCCGAGCCGGAGTCAAATGGGGAAGCCCGGGAGGACATCCGCTCGCTAATTGGCGAGGTAGTGATAACCCCAGGTGAGAAACGGGGCGAGAGCCATGCCACCCTACGCGGCGAGCTGATGGCCATTCTCAACCTTGCCGCTGGCCGCGAGAGATCCCCTAAAACAGAAGTTATAACAAACGCGCTTGCAGGTCCGGGATTTGAACCTACTCAGCGGACAGGTCGATATATTGGGAACCGGGCCGGATCGAAAGGCTCCAGATCCGTAGTGAGCGAAACGCCCTCGGCGATCAGCTCCGCCAAGGCCTGACCTGTTGCCGGTGCGTTGAGGATGCCCCAGACACTATGGCCGGTGGCCACGTAGACGCCCTCAATCTGCGGCACTTTGCCGATCAACGGCAGACCGTCTTGCGTGACCGGCCGGAAGCAAGCTTGCCGCGCGATGATCCTCTCCGGGCGAAAGAACGGTGACAGCCGTTCGGAGATCGCCTGAAGACGATCAACCTCGTTTTGGTCCGCCGTAACGACCGCGGGGTCGAGTGGCAGCGGCGCTTGATCTGAGGAGGCGGTGATGAGTGTGCTGCCGTCGGCCCGCGGGAAGACTTCGACCGTTGCAGCCACGGCGCTCCCTTCATGATATTCGAGGAAGAGGGCATCCGCTGTGACATCGGTGCCGGTGTCGTAAACCAAGCTCGGGCTTCTCTGCCCGAAGACGGCGGGCAGATGCATCCACGCGGCGGCCATCAACGACCAAGGCCCCATCGCGATCACGACGGCATCCGCCTCCAAAACGGCGCCATCGACCTCCACGCCCTTAACTGCAGATCCATCCGCACTCCGCACCATCCCGGTGACCCGTCCCGCGCGCAGTTCAGCGCCGTAGCTTTGTGCGGCGCTCATCATCGCGGAAGTGAATTTGCGCGGGTGAACAATTGCCGTTGTTTCCGGTGTGCCGAGTCGATCAACAACGACTACGCCGTCGGAAAGCCAATCGAGTTTGGCCGGTGAGTGACTACGAGCATGATCGGGGACGACGAGCCCGCTATAGGCGGTCATGCGCTGGTAGGCCCAATCACCCGCAATCTCGTCGGGTAGGGCGGCGTGGAGATGAAAGCTGCGGCGCGCCAGCGCATCGAGCGGAGTGCCAGCGGACCAGTCGAGCGCCAGAAATCCGCCGGCCTTGCCGGACGCCGCCGCAGCCACTTCGGTCCTCTCCACCACGATGACGTCGATGCCGCGGCGAGCGAGGAAGTAGGCGGTGCAGGCTCCGATCACGCCGGCTCCGCAAATCACCACCCGCATGATGTCTCCATGGATTCATATAGAAGCACCGAGCCAGCCCAGGCCCGGTTCATTGGCTGCTGCTTGCCCCGGCCCCGGTTGTTACTGGCCGAAATCTTGGTGGCACGTAGCGTAAACGGGTGCCCTTCGCTTTGGTGCTTCTCAAAATAGCGGCACAGTCCACAAATGTCGTCCCCGGAGGATTGCTCCGATTGCAGGGTCGATTGCGAGGCGCGCGTACTGAATCGGCGTCGCGCCCGATTTAGTTAGTTCAGCTTGGCACTGGGCTTGAACAGCACCTATAGGCGGGAAATGCACCTCGCCTTTGGCTCATCTCAGCAAGTTATTGAAGTTGCTAACATCTTCTCCGCCCTCCGAGCGCACCACCCCACTTTTGGCATTGAAATCGCTAGGCTTTTCTCGAGCATAACCCGCGCAGCGGTGCCACACCGTTCCCGCCACTTCGGCGCTGCGCAGAAATGGTCGCACCGATCACGTCCAGATCTGAAGGCGGCTATTGAAGCTCTGCAGCGTGAACAATCCCTGGGCGCTGGCCAAGGCTGCAGAGGAGGCGTCGCTTCCGCGGCTTGCGATCGTCCGCGAAAATAGCTCGGCAAGCGGCGTCAGCGACGCAAGCTGATAGGTCTTTGCCATCGGCGCCAGCAGCCTCTCTTGGGCGGGGCTGTGCAGCCCGGCTTCCGCAAAGCCGATCAACGCATCGACGCCGGCCTGCAGCAGTTGAGACGCCTGGCGCACCGTAACGTCGGCCGGCGGCGGCGGGGCGAACTGGGTCACCCTCCTGCGCAGGCCCGCCATGATGCGGGAGACAACATCGGCGCCCTGTGTGGGGATTCGATCGGGGAAGTCGAGCGACGTCTGGGTCTCTCCCCAAAGAGCGATCGGCTCCAGCACTATCTTTCCACCCTCGGGCCTTGCGATCGCGACGATGGCAAACGGCCGCTTGTTGCCGCCGTCGCCGAGCGCGGCCTCGAGCGCCGCGATGCGACTGGCGCCAAGTCCACGTCCTTCGTCGTCATGATCGAGCGTGAGCGAAATCCACGCGCCGCTCAGATCCATCAGTGGCCAGCGCAGACGCTGCGTCAGATCGTCAAAGGTCACGGGCGCAATGCGGCTTGGCAACAGGATGACCGGCTGTGCCGAAAGCGGCGGCGCGTCGAGCGACGGCGCGAAGCAGCGCGCGAGATGGTCGGCAAGGATCGGCCAGGACATATGGGCCAGATCGGCGAGCGGACCACTGCGATCCCGGGCCCAGCCGGCGATTTCCTCCGGGCCTGGCTTGAACGGCTGGATCGCTTCGGCGCGGCTCGTTTGCGACAAGGAAAGCCGGCCGGTGGACGAAGCATGCGCGCCGGAAAGATGAAATGTGGCCGACGAAAGCCGGGCCAGTGTGTGGCCCCAGATCGACTGGGTGCGATAGGCAGCGCGCGGGTCAAAGCGCGTGTCGTGGGTGGTACCCCTGGCCAGCGTGGCCGTGAACCGCCGCCCCGTTGCCGGTTCGGCGAAATGGCCGGTCACGCCGACCGCGCCGGCGATCGTCTCGAACAGCGTCGCTCCGAGGCCGATCAGGCCAACATCGCCGATGGGTTCGTATTCGGCGCGCACCGTGCCTGCAAGTCTGCGCAAACGCGCGTCATCGCTGGTGTGCGAAACCGCATGGAGCAAGGCGTGGGCGAACGCGATCTCGCGCAGCAGCTCCACCGGGTCATGGTTGACGCTGCGCGAGCGGCGCTGTTCCAGCCCCTCGGCGATGCGCCGCAGGCTGGCGGAAAGACGCGGCATCGCCTCGGCGCGGCTGGAAACCGAAAGCAGCATCAGCCGCTCTTCAAGCGCGCGCGATGGTACGGCAAATCCTTGCGAATAGGCGCGGCACACCGCGTCCCGCATGGCGGCGAGCAGCGGTCCGTCGGGAACGAATGCCTTTTGATCGACAACAGTATCCGTCTCGTCGATCTCGATCGTCTCGTGGCCGAAATGGCGGCGCGCCGCGAGGATCGCAGCGGCATGGCCGGCTGGTCGTCGGCGCTCGGGCAGGCCGGAAACCACGGAACTGAAATCGCCCTCGGCCGGCACCGCGACCTCAATTTCCTCCGCGCTCAATCGCAACACCACTTTGAGCGAGAGGCCGCCGGGGTGGATCGTCGCAGCTTCGGCCAGGGCAAACAGCCGGATGGCCTCGCGCAAGCCAGTCTTGCCGACGGCGTTCAGCAGGGTTTTGCGGTCGAAGGTCGCGAGGCGGGCCGGCCAATCGGTCTCGACCGCCGGCGCGGCTGGTTGCTCGCCAGCCTGGGTTCGCAGCGCGAAAACAATTGCGATCTTGTGCCGGCACGTGGTGGCAGCCGGGCAGGTGCAGCGCGCCTTGGCGAGGCCCTTGTCGTCGAGCCGCACCGTGGCGCCCTCGATTGTACCGACGATCTCGTCAGCACCGATCGCTTCGAACCGCACATTGACCGCATCGGCGCGCCCGCGGCGAACAATGCCCTTGGAGGCCATGGCCTCCAGGGTTGCGTCGTCGATCTGGGCGTAAAGCGGGATGAGCTTGGACATGATCGTGCTTAGTCCATGATGCCGACCAGCCATTCCGCGAAGCGGTCGGGCGTCATGGCGGCGATGTGCATGCCGAGGCCTGCCAGCTTCGCGGCGGCAGAGCGGTCGAACACGGCCGCGCCGTTGGTGTCGAGCGCGGCGAGGCCGATCAGCCGGGTGCGGGCTTCCGCAAGGCGCCGGACACAGCGCAGCAGGTCGGCAAGCGAGCCGCCTTCCTCAAAGTCGCTGATCAGCGCAATGACGGTACGGCTGGGATTGACGACAAGGCCCTCGCAATAAGTCATGGCGCGCGCGATATCGGTGCCGCCGCCAAGCTGGACCGAGAGCAGGAGGTCGACCGGATCGGCAAGCTTGTCGGACATATCGACGATCGAGGTATCGAAAGCGACGAAGCGCACGTCCACGGCCGGCAGCCCCGCCAGGATCGAGGCCATCACGGTGGCGTGGATGAGCGAGTTGAGCATCGACCCGCTCTGGTCGACGCACAGGATGATCGTCCATGGCATGCGTCGCTTGTTCCGGGCGACAAAATGCAGCCGCTCGGCGATGACGGCCTTACGCTCGGGGCTGTAGTGCCGCAAATTGTCTCGGATGGTGCGGCGGAGGTCGAGATTGGCCGCCGATCGCAGCTTGCCGCGGCGGAAGCGATCGCGCCGGCCCGACAATGCACGTTCCATCTCCGCCTTCAGTTTCCGCTTGAGCTCTTCGACCACGGTATCGACGACCCCGCGGATCGCCTCGACCAGGTTCCTGTCCGCCTTTCCCTTGAAGGCAAGCAGCACCTTCATCAGGTCGAGATTGGGTTGCAGCTTCTGCAGCGAGGCTGGATCGGCGAACAGTCCGGCCAGGCCGAGGTCATTCAGCGCATGGCCCTGAATGGTCTCGAACACCGAGGCCGGAAACAGCCGGCGGCTGTCGTTGAGCCAGTCGGGAATGGTGATCTGGCTCGGATCGAGCGAGCCCTTGCGGCCGCTGCCCAGGCGCAGGCCGCGCTGGCGGCCGCGCTCCGCATAGATGCGTTCGAGCAATTGGTCGCGACGCAGCTCTTCAGCCGTGAGGCCCGAACTGCCGAGCTGATTGTCCGCGTAGCGCCCCAACGCCATGCGCCAGCGCAAGAGGCGCTGCGTCTGCTCTGCGGACAATCGCTGACCGGCTCTGTCGTTCGGCGGCGTCATGGCGAGGGCTCCAGCCATGCAGCCAGGCCGTCCTGGAGCCATTGGCTGCGCAGCCGTTCGCCGAGAGCCAGGTGCTCCGACAGCACCCGCGCATCCGGGACCTGCTGCAGGATCGCGATGTCGTCTTCGCCGGCACCATGGGCTGCCGCGACAACTGCGGCAACCCGATCGGTCTCGTGCGGGCTCAGTTCGGCGAATGCCATGCGCAGTTGCGGCAGCAGCGCGAGAAATCCCTGGTCGTCCACGGCGCCGAACAAACCATCGATCGCCGCGATGACGCTGCTGTCGTTGACGAACAGCTGCGGCGCCAGCGCCATCACGCCCGAAAGCGTGCGCACGGCTTCACCAGGGCGCTCGAATGCCCCCGCCAGCGCGGCCGACAGGCGTCGTCCTGCTTCCGGCTCATCGATCAGGCCGATCAGCGCGGCAAGCGCAATGACGGCGCCGGCAAGTTGCGGATCGAGCTGGACGGTCATCAGATGCTGCAGGGCATCGCGGAGCGGTTGGGTCGGAAATGGCGGATCGGGATCGGCCATTGCCTCCGCCAGCGCCGCCAGACAACCCGTCGCTTCGCCGACATTGTCGGCGCTGACGGCGGCAAGGCCGTACAGCAACTCGGCGATGCGCCGCGCCAACCGATCGAGCAGGGGAGGAAGCAGCGAGGCGAAAGCCCGGACGCCGTTGTCGGACTGCATCCCCTTGGCCCGGCTGTTGAGGGCCTGACCGATCACCAGGGCGTTGGTCAAGCGCGCCAGATTGGTGTCTTCATCTACCGCGACGCCGACGGCCGCAGCCAGCGTGTCAGCGGCGCTGCCGATCCCGGCATCGAAGGCGACACTCAGGAGGTTGAAAGCCGCCTCGGCGTTGTTGCGCTGGCCTTCCTTCTCGAGATCGGCAAGGCGCCGGATCAGGATCGTGGCGGCGGCATCCCTGACGGTTTCGCCATCGGCCGCCCGCTCGATCAGTGAGGCCTCGACGGCGGGCGACCAGGCATAGGTCCAGGTCTCCATCAGCATGTCGGCGCGAAAGCCATGCACCCTGTCGGGGCCTTTGTTGCGTTGAGCGAAGGCGGGCGCGACCAGCCGCATGGCGTGCAGAAATCGGCTTGTCTGACCGTGGCGGGGTTTTCGGTAGATATCGAGCTCGCGTGTCTTGGGCACCGCGTCTTCGAGCGACAGGCCGAGAGCTCTGGCTTCGCCCCGGGCTCGCTCGACCAGCGGCGGCAGCCGGCTGCCGGGTGGCAGGTCACCTAGCCGGTCGCCCTGGAGAAATGTCGTGAAGGCGGCCAACAGCGGATGAGCGCCGACCTCGATTTCCTCCTTGATCGCTGACGATCGCAGCGCGTCGAACAGCTCGGTTCGCCCGGGCTCGGACAGTCCGCGCAACTCGGCAAGCCGCCTTGCCGCCTCGACCATGGAGCGAAGGGTCGGGAACGCGAACGCCAGCGCCGGTTCGTTCGCGATCAGATGCGCGCGAAAGCCGACCAGGATCTCCTCAGTCAGCGAGCTATTGGCATCATCGTTCGTTCCGATCAGGCGTTCCCACATCCGCTCGTAGAAGCCCGGCAGTGGTAGACCGGCGCCGTAGCCGTTGAGGCGGTCGAGGGCGCGGAAGTCGTAGCGAATGAGCCAGGCATTCGAGCGGGTGGTGGCGCCGGCCGGTCGTGGCGCGTCCGGTTGCGCGTCGATCAGCGCGGGCGTGTGAAAGCCGCCTGTTATAACAGCGATCGGTCCGGAGGCCTTTGCAATCGCGTCGTGGATGCAGGCGCGCATCATGGCTTCGCGCGCCAGCGTTCCGTCAGCCTGCAATTCATCCTTGTCCGATGCGGCTCGCAATGCCGCGCAATAGGCGCCGACGCTGGCAAAGAAGCCGCGCCAGTCGGTGCTGCGGGCGCGCGCTTCGAACAGACCGTCCCACAACGCCAGGCCATCGCGAAAACCGGCTCGCGCGCACATCGCTTCCACATAGGCGCCGCGATCGAACATGGTCTCCCGCATCGGCAGCAGCGGCTGGTCCTGCCTGTCTCGACCGTCCGACAGCATCGCGGGGTGGCGGGACGGCAGGTCGATGAAGCGGACGGTGGCGCCGAGGTCGGTCGCTTGCTGGATCGCGACATATTCGGGTGAATGGCGGCAGATTGGATAATAGGTGGTGCCGCCGCGGCCTTTCTCGGCACGCGCCTCGTTGTCGGGCAACGCCACCATGGCGACCGGCGGCACGACGCCCGGCGCGAGCAACTCGCCGATGAGAGGTTCGAAATCGACCGGCCCCTCGATCAGGACGGCGGCGGGACGGATGGCGCGCAGCGCTTCGCGCAGGTGCAATGCGCAGGCCGGCGAATGATGACGGATCGGGAAGAAGTGAAGGTTGCGTTCTGAATCAAACAGGCGGATGGCGGTCGCGGCCGGATCGAGTGCGCTCATGCCGTGAGCCTCAGCTCTCGTCTTTCACGGCCTTCACTGCGCCGAGGAAATCCGACCACACTTTGCTGCGGCGGGCGCGCTCCTTGACGATGTGATCGACATAGGCGCGAACCTTCTTCACGTCCTCCGCATTGTCCTTGACGATGACGCCATGCAACTGGCGTCCGATATGGGCGCCGCCGACATCGCCATTGCCGAGGAACGCTGCTTCGAGTGCCGCCGCGTGGGCGATGTTCACGGCCTCCGCCGTCGACATCACGGCTGCCGGTTTTGACAGCGGCACCTGGTCTTTGGTCTGACCGCGGCGCAAATCCTGGAAGGTGGTGACGAGAAGATCGGTGACCTCGTCGGGGAAGTTCACTGAGATATCAGCCTGACCGAGCCGCTTGTCGACTTCCTGACGGATCAACTCGGTTTCCAGGGCCGGGTCGGTCAGCGGGGTCACGGTTTCAAAGTTGAAACGGCGCTTGAGCGCGCTCGACATTTCATGCACGCCGCGGTCGCGGAGATTGGCGGTGCCGATCACCGAGAAGCCGGGCGCTGCGTAGACGCTGGCGCTTTCGCCGAGCTCGGGTACCGCCATCACCTTTTCCGACAACACGGAGATCAGGACATCCTGAATCTCCGGCGGGCATCGCGTCAGCTCCTCGACGCGTACGACACGGCCAAGACGCATCGCTTCCATCATTGGGGAGGGAACGAGCGCGCGCGGGGTCGGTCCCTCGGCGATCAGCAGCGCATAGTTCCAGCCGTACCGGACATGGTCCTCGGTGACGCCGGTCGATCCCTGTACCACCAGCATCGACGAACCGCTGATCGCTGCAGCCAGCAATTCCGACAGCATCGATTTGGCCGTGCCCGGCTCGCCCACCAGCATCAGGCCTTGCTCGCTCATCAAGGCGACCAATGCTCGTTCGACCAGCGCATCGTCACCATAGAATTTGCGCCGAATGGCGAGCTTGCTGTCGCCGAGGATGAAGCTGCGGACCGCGCGTGCGGAGAGCGCCCATCCCGGCGGCCGTCTTCCCTGATCGGCCGCCTTCAGCGCCGCGAGTTCGTCGGCGAACCGGATTTCGGCGCTGGGACGCAGCTGCAGCGCATTTCGTTGTTCCATTACCAGCCCACCTTGTTACGCCAGTCCTCGGCAAATCCGCTGCCAGCGCCTGCAATCTGATGAAGGTCATTCCAGACTTCGCTCAGCAGCACCGAAGGCACCTCGTTGAGCGCAATCTGCACGCCGTAAGCTGACCGCGCGCCCTTGCGCGCCCGCACGAACTTGGCCGCAACCAGGGCCACCGCCCGATTTTCTTCAGGCAGCGGAGATCCCGTGAACTCGATCACGGCGTTGATCGCAATGCCGCCAAAGGGCTTGATGTATTGCGTAAACCAGCCGCCATCCTCGGCCTGCGCGCGCTCATAGCCGAGCTTCTGTGCCGCGCTGCGCAGCTTGAAGGCCTCGATGATGTGGCCGGTGCGGTCCTCGATGGAGGTACCAACGGCGCTCGTGAGCACCGGGCGGTCGAGCTGATTGAACAGCGGGTCGACCTTGTAGTCGGCGAGATGTTGCTTCCAGGCTTCGCTTTGTTCGGCCGTGAACAGAGAGCGGTGTGCGAGTTGGACGGCGGCGAAAGAGGCGGGATCGACGGCATTGTCGCCGCTATCGGTCAATGACAGATCCTCGAGCGGCCGGAACGAAGCGACGATTTCGCCTTGCGCGTCCAGGCCGAGCCAGACCAGGCGCTGCACCAGCCGTCCGACGATCGGATGCTCGAGCAGGAAGCGCTGCCAATCGGCAAGCTGCCAGCGCCGGCCGACACAGAGCGCTTCGTACAGCCGCTTGGCCTGAAATTCGTGAACCTGCTTCAATTCCTTCTTGGCGTTCGAGAGCGCCTTCTTGGCTTCCGCTGCGCTCTCCTTGTCAGGCCCGTCGCTGACCTGGGGCAGGCTCTTCACCACCTTGCCGTCGGGATTGTAGAGCGTGAGCACGTCTTCGGCGTCGAGCCTGGCCTGATAGACGCGGCTGCCGATCTCCAGGTCGAGCGTGCCGCGCTCATCGAGACCTGCCGTCGGGATGGTGCGGTCGGCCAGCTCGTCGGTGGTCCAGTTCCGTTCGTCGGCAAGGCGTTCGACCAGCTCTTGCGCCAGCACCTGGACCGCGTTGGTGCGATGGCGGCGGGCGATCGACAGCAGCAACTGCAGCGCGGCCGAAGACGTGTTGCCGCTCAGATATTCAGTGAGCGCCTTGACCTGCGCGGTCCGCTTATAGTGATCGCGCATATAGGTGCGGACCATCTGAACCGCGAAGGTACCCTCCGCGCGTGTCGCCAATCCAAGGATACCGCGATCGGCCTGGGCATTGTTGAGATAGATCCCAAGCTTCTCGGCACGCAGATCGGCAAACGCCTTTTCATACGTATAGGAGCGGTAAAACTCGTTGTCCCAGCGCTTCGCATATTCCTGGTATTGTTCGTAGCGCTGTTGGGCATGGGCCTTGGCATGGGCATTTGCTTCGTCTTCAGAGCAGTGCGTTGCATCGTAACGCAGGAAGCTGCCGAGGATGTGACGGCCGAGCGCCTCGGCACTCTCGGGCGTGAGCTGATCGAGCCAGAGCGAGAACAGCGTGTTGCCGCCCGCCTGCGCCAGCTTTCCCGCAAGTGCGATCCACCAGCGTGGAACGTCTGAAGGCACAGTGCCGCCACTCGCCCAACTGAGGGCGGGCAGGCTATCGAGCGGAAACCAGCCGATATCCTTGGCCTTCTTGCCTTTCAGGCCGGTGGTGGCTTCCTTGATCAGGATTTCCGGCGAGACGTAGCTGGAAATATCGACATTGAGCCTGCGCAGCGCGCCGAGCACGGCTGCCCGCACCAGTTCGGACTTCTCCTTGCCAAGCGCCTTCTTGAGCGGTTCGATGGCGCTCTCGGCACCGATGGCGCCGAGCATCTGGGCGACGCCCGAGCGGACATCCTGCTTGCTGTCCGAAAGGAACGGCAGTAGACGTTGCTCTATACCGTCGATCCCGAGCAGCAACGCGCGGGCCGGTTTGTTGACGGATTTCTTGGACGACAGCGCGTGGATCAGGACCGTGTTGAAATAGCGCGCCGGCAATTTCGGAAACAGCCGAAGCAGGTTCAACGCGTTCAGGATCGGCGGGTCGCGAAACGCCGTTGACGCCACTTGCCCCAGCGCCTGGTCAAAAACGTCAAAATGGGTTGCGAGGAAGGGCCAGATCACCTCCGCAGACGCGTCTTCGGAGATGCCGCTGTGCAGCGCGTGTATCGCCAGCTCCTTGGGCTCCAGGCTCTGCTGCATTAATGTCGTCACGGTACGCAGATCGACGCCATTGGTCAGTCGCGCATGAATGGCGGCGGGAATAGAACCGTACCCATTCAACACATTGCCCAGGAGCCAATGCGAGTTCCTTGACCCGCGAGCTTCAATCGAACGCGCGCGGCAGAGGTGCCACAGGGTCAGCTCCGGATTGTTGAATGGCGCGTCGACTGCGGCCTCGGTGTTGTAAGGAGCAAAAGGAGTGACGTTGCCGATCTTGGCGATCGCCGCCTCGTCAATCGGACTGTCCGAGGCCAAAAACGCGCAGTATCTGTCGGCAACGGAGCGGTCGATAGGTTTGGGCGGTATTGGTGCGTCCGATTTCCAGGCTTTCCGTTGCTCCGCCGTGGCTTTCTCGTAGTAGGCTTTTTGATTTTCGTAGCTCTTCATCCACTGGGCGTGAGCCTTGTCGAGCAGTCCGTAATAGCCGGCCTTGACGCTGTCGGAGAGCGGCGTCGCTATCGGCAACGCGGCGAGTGGCGGCGAAAGCACTTCCGTACCGTCGGCGGCCAGGTAGCCGTCGGCGCCATCGCCTTTCAATGTGCGCGCGGCCTGGGCTGCGTCATCGCTGACAAACGCCGATCCCAGCCCGAGTTCGATGACCTTGCGGACGGTCTTCGACGTTTCCTTGGCGAGATGGTTTTCGAGCAGCGGCCGGGCCCGTTCGCCCATGACGAGCGGGAGGATTTGCGCGGCTTGCGCGCGCGCGGTCGGATTGCCGTCGGCCAAGGTCTGGGTGGCGCTTGCGGCCAACGTTTCGGGCGGCGAGGCGAGCAACGCGTTCTGGGCCGCCTCGCGAACCGTCTTGCTGGTTGTCAGCAGGTACTGCTGGTAGATGAAGTGAAAATACTCGTCCTTGACCAGGTCGAATTGCTTCAGGATATGAATGTAGATGGCCTGGCCCGGGCGGTCATATTTTGCAAACGCGTCCATGACCGCCTGCTTCTCCGCGAGCAGGCCGCGCTTGAAATCAAACCTCGATTCGATGTTGCAATCGCGAAAGTAGTATTGATTGACCTTCTCCAGAACGAGCAGGTCCAACGCGAAAACCGTCGCGCTATCTTCAGCATCGCGCCAGCTCAGGACCGTGTTGAAATCGGTTGCCAGCTTCGTTTGCAGGCCGAGCTCCCCCTGGGCAAAAAGGCCCCGAAGCCACAATGGGCTCGGCCCCTGATGCGAGAACATACCCCAGCGCGCACCCTTGTGAGGTAGCGTGAGCACCTCGAAATAGCGACGTATCCAGGTTGCTTCGGGTCCATGCTGCCGCCCCAAAACATTGCTGCGCGCCTTGATAGCGCTCTCCGCCTCTTTCTGAGCGGCAGTCGTCGGAGTCATATAGTGATAGTGGCCGAGGGCATTTTGAGCGGCGTTGGCCTGTTGCTCGATCTGAAGCAGCACGGAACTACCTTCACCCGTCAGGACGTAGACGATGGCGCGCTGTGCGAGATCCGGGCTGACCGTTTCTAGCCGCTTGAGATCTGTTCCGATTTCCCTGGCTGTGGCGTTGTCGGCCTCGGTGGCGATTCCCGCCGGTTTGCCGATGCCGATTACCGATTTGAGAAAATCAAACATGGATGAATTTCTTGATTGAGACCGACGCTGGCGTCAGCGCGGCTTGATGATCCGGAAGGATCGATTCGGATCATGGTAACGTCCGCAGATCACGGCTGCACGAATAATCAATTTAAGCGGCACGGGCGTCCGTCCATTGAGCAAGGCAGGCAATATCAATTGCATCCTGCAATATCATTTGAAGAACATGGCTCAATTTCGGTACGAGGCTTTAGGAATATCGCAAGGCTCCGCTTTGCTTTTGCGTATCGCGGCAAGCCGTTGAAATTGCTAAACGTCTTCTTCCCCCGGAGATCAGCTTTGTTCTTCCTTGGTTTTTGGCTCGGCCCGCATCCCGTCGCGGGTTGCTGGATCTCCGGGGGGACAAATCTGTTACGGCTTGGCTGGGCCCGATCGAATCGCGAGCGGGACTTGAAAGGTCCTGTACCGCGCAAGTTCAGGAAAACTATCCGCTGCGCTGGCAGAGACCAGCCCGACGACCGCAGCCGGGACTTCCTTGCTGACCAGCCGATTGATCGCCGTGGTTTGGCCTTTGCTCACCTGGACTTCGAGCGCGCCTGCCGCCGCTATCGCGGACCGGACGCGGCTGATCGACTGTTCGGAATATCGATCATCGATCGCAATGGTCTTGCCGGTCAGGTCGGAAACCGACTTGACGCCCGTATCAGCCACCAGGATGGCCACGAGAGCGTCCAGCGACGCATCCAGCGTAGGGACCGACATTCGCTCCGCAACCGCAGAGGCCGCCGCCACCTGCTCCTCGATCGTTCGGGTCTGCGGAACGTCGGTCGTTGAATGCGGATCGGTAGCGCGTGCTGGTGTCGCCTGGGAAGCCACGGCATTGCCCGTCGTCTGCTGGCTTGTTTGCGGTGAAGGAAGCGGTATCGGAATGGGAGAAGCGGCTTTCGCCGCGACCTTGATTGGCCTCGGTGTCCGACGGACTTCACGGTGCGCATGGGATCGCGGCGGGGTGTCGCCGCGCTCGGCGACGGCAGGCACCGGTCTGATTGCGGCAGCATCGCTGTCATGCGCTTCAGGTTCAATCGGCACATGAACCGCAGTCAGGCAGGCCAGCGGGTTCAGTCCAACGCATGATGGCTGGGTTGGTTGTTGGCTGCTGCAACCGACCAGGGTCGTAGCCATCGCGCAAACAAGAAGCGTCCTCAATCGATCCTCCTGAAGAGGTTTGAGTGCGGCTCCGCAATTCTTGCGGGTTGAAAGGATGTTGCGCTGGAACCTCAATCATTGATGCAAAACTGTTAATCGCCCCTTAAGCGTAGGCCGCGCGCATCCCGATGCGCCGGGCCTGGTTATGCGTGAAGGGGCGTGGCTTCGCGTGAACAGGGGCGCCCGGCACGACGTCGCGGCTCGTGCATTCACACGTTCGCCTTTTAGTTGCTCTCTTTGATTCAGGTTTCCGCCACGAATCGGTCGCCATGCTCACGTTCTGGGGGTTGTTCATTGAGTTATGGAGAATGACCTATGGCGAGTGTCGAACGACTACACAGAACTGCGCCGCTGGACTTAGCCAAGCTTGAAGAGGACGTCGTGGGAAGCCATCCTGTGATCAGGTCGGCTCCATCGGGCCCGATGCCGGATTACGTCGAGCATGAAGAGGGCGTTACGCGCGTTGGCGCGCTCTCGGCCGAAGCCGTGGTCCGTGACTATGAAGCCGCCGCAAAGGAAATCGAAGCAATGGGCGCAGAGCTGATCAACGCGGCGAAGAGATGCGAGGCAATGACCGCCGAAGTGCATAATGCCATTGCCTTCATGCGCGATACCGCAACGTCGTACCGCGAGGAAGCCAAGAAGATTTTCAAGCGCATCGAGGAATGCTCGATCTTTACCGAGCAAGTGCGCAAGACCTGCGAGACCGTCAAGCTCAAGATGATCGACGGCAAATTGTAGCCGCCGTGAGATATCAGGAACATCGATCAGATTTGCCGTCCCGACGGGAGACCATGAGTTTCCAATAGCGTGTGTGAATTGCGGTACACCTCCGCGCCGCGAATCAGCTTAGTTTGTAGTCCTCCCTAGACCTGCACCCGTCGCAAATGACGGGTTCTCTTTTGTGATGTCAGGTAGTCGCTGAGAATGCCGCTGCGGCCGCAGCCCTGATCGGCAGGATCGTATCCTTATCACAAGTTGCGGTATTGTCTTCATACCATCGGGAGCGAGAGCTGGCGTGTCCGCAATGACACGGGCGCGATTCCTTTGGAAGCGAGTGCGGGTTAATAGTGCCCTGCCGTCGCATCGTTCGCGTAGAGTGCGCCAGCCCGCCGGCCGGTGATTCCGGTCCGCGCGCCTGCCGCAGTTCGGCGCTTCCAAGAGTTCGCGCTACTTGAGACCACCCGGAGCATCTTCATGCTGTTTCTGAGCTATGCCTATCGATTCCTCTCCAATTTCGTGTTCCTGGCGCTGGTCTATTTCGCTCTGAACTTCCTCGAAAAATATCAGCACCGCGTGGTCGTGGCGGTTCTCGTGCTGGTCTATGCCGGCATGCATGCGGCGTCCGCGCTGCGCTCGTTTCACTTCTTCCAGCGCATCGAGCGGCTGGAACTGGAGGCGCGCCGTCTGGTGGCGGCGCTGGGCGAGGGGCCGAATTCGACGTCGACGCGTAAGCAGGTCATCTCCGAGGTCAGCGGGCTCCGCCATGCCGGCGAGATAAAGGCCTATATCGACCTGCTGTTTCTCGCCATCGTCATCTTGCTCTGTCTCGCCAAGATCGTAACGAACTGAGTCTGCCCGATTGCGGCCTGTACGAAGGGCAGGCATCAGGAAACTGCATAAATACAAATGATTGGAGCGCGGTCCTGATCCGTTCGATCAGAACCGCCCGATCAGCGCTTCTTCAAGCCGGCCACCCGGACCGAGCGCCCGTTCTTTCTGGAATCTGCCGGCTTGGGCGTAGTTGCGGCGCCCGGTGGCGCTGGCGCAGGCTGGGCGGCCGATGCCGGCGGCCGCGCCGCCGCCGGGTGCCCGTTGCGGCGCGACTTGCCGGCCAGCTTGGCGGAGACTTCGGTGGCACGGGCATTAGCTGCCGTGTCGATCCGGCGTACGGGCGAGGTCAGCATCAACGGATCCGGAATCCTGAAAATGCTCGCAGCCGGCACCGGGAGTGTGGCCAGCACGCCGTTCGGCGGCAAGGTGATCTGCCGCGGCCACAGCGCTATCAGCGGCAAGGGCACAGCGCCTCCGCGCCGATGTGCGCGCGTAACGGCATCCGGATTGCGCCAGTCAAGATCGGACAAGGCTGGGATAGGAAGCGCGGCCGGGCCGGCCGCAGCGAATTTCGGAACCTTCGGCCAGCGCGAAATCGCCACCGTCTCTGACGGCGGATGCAACAGCCATTGCTGCGGCTCGGTCGGCGTCGCCGGCCGCCCTGGCGTCGCCGGCACGACATGGACGATGCGATAGCCGCGCGCCTTCATTTCGTGCAGGATTCTCGGCAGCGCCGTGACCGTGCGCGGCTGGATGTCGTGCAGCAGCAGGATGCCTTTGCCCTTTCGCTCCAGCCGCTGCATCGCAAGCTCATAGACGCGATTGGCGGAGACGTCGCGCCAGTCGTCGGCGGGGAAATCGGCGCTCCAGAGCTGAAGCCCCTTGGAAGCGGCGAATGCCTCGATCTCGTCGGTCCGGCGCAGCCCGGGAATGCGCAGGAACGGCGCCGGCGCGGTGCCGTCGCCGAGCGCCGCGGTCACCGAGGCAATGCCCTGTTCGATCTCTTGTTTGGAGCGGTCGAACGGCAGTCGATCCATGCCGGCGGGATGGTTCTGGCTGTGGGTGGCCACCGTATGGCCGGCATCGCGAACCTTGCGCACGCCTTCCGGATTGGCGTTGGCCTGGCTCCCGACCATGAAGAAGGTCGCCTTTGCGCAATGCGCGGCCAGAATGTCGAGGATCAGGTTGCTGTATTTCGGCAGCGGGCCGTCATCGAAGGTCAGCACCACCTCACGGTCCTGCAGCGGCAGCGTCTTGCCATATTGCATGGTGCCGATGATGGGGTAGGCGCGCGGATCGACCACGATGGTGCGTGACGTGCCGATGGCGTCGGGATGACCTGGGCAATTGGCGGCCGACGCAGCCTGTGCGGCGACAGAGGTTACGACGCCCACGCACAAGGCGGTCCACGACCACCGCAGCTCCCCAAATACGCTAGCGATCATTGAACCCCGGCTTCATTCCAAGCGCACGCAACGGCTTACAATTGCATCATGAATGCCGTCTTAATCACCTGAATTCCAGACTTAATTTGGCCCTGGCGCCCGATCCGGGGGCAAGAACCGCGCTGGCCAAACAGATCGTAATCTAATGTGCTTTGCCGGCCACGGTTTTGGCATCCGCTGGAACCAGGTGAACCACGCGGTAATGGTTGTCGCGGAGGTAGCGCAAGAAGGCCGGCAGCATGGCGGCAGTCTGCCCCTTCGGGTCGTGCAGCAGGATGATGCCTTTGCGGGCGACCTGCAGCCGATCGGTGAGCAGTTTCAACTGCTGGGCCGGCGTCATCGGATTCCAGTCGCTGGCCCAGAGGTCAGCGCCCAGCACGGCGATGCCGCGCTTCTGCAAGGCCTCCAGCGTGGCGGGCGACATATCAAAATAGGGGAAGCGAAAGAACGATGTGCTCGGGGTCGTGGTGGCCGTCCCGTGCAGCGCCGCTTCGGCCGCCGCGATACCCTTGTCGATCTCGCCGATGGCCGCCTCCGGCTTCATGTATTTCAGATTGCGGTGGCTCCAGGTGTGGTGGGCGATGGTATGGCCCTCGGCTGCCATTCTTCGCACCAGCTCGGGATGGGCTGAGGCCGACCTTCCGATCAGGAAGAAGGTGGCGCGCACGCATTCCTGCGCCAGCGCCGCCAGGATCTTCTTGTCCGTCGCAGGCCACGGCCCGTCATCGAAGGTCAGCACCACCTCGCGGTCTTGCCAGTGGCAACGTTTGTGGAAAGCTCTTGAGCCCCACGCGCGGGTAGGTAGCGGTATCCACCGCAAGGACGCGCGAGGTGCCGAGCGCGTCCTTGCGGGGACATTCGGCGGCGGCCGCCGCCGCGACGGAGCTCATCAATGTCGCGACTGCCGCGCACAGCGCCGCGCTAAAATTTCGCATCATTTGCGGTTGGCGATATTTGGCATTGCGCATGGCGCAGGCGATTGGGTAATGCGGGGCGATAGCTCAGACATTTCTCTCATTCTGTCAAACCGGCGAGGGCGCGGCATGGCCGAGAATATCGACATTGCCCAAGCCGCCGCAGCGCGGCTCACGGAAGGCTCGGTGCTTGACCATCTCCCGATGCGGGATGAGGAGGGCCAGCTCCGTCACGAATTCGTCGAGGAGATCGCGCGCGCCATTCATGCCGCCGACCGGCCGCTGCTGTGCGAGGTGGTGGCGGAACTCCATGAGGCCGATCTCGGCGATTTGATCGCCGCCCTCGAACCCGAGGACCGCGTCACCCTCGTCGAGATCACCGGCACCGATTTCGACTTCTCGGCGCTCAACGAGGTCGACGACGCCGTCCGCGAGGAGATCCTCGAGGAGCTCGAGCCGGAGACGGTCGCCGAGGGCGTCCGCGAACTGGAGTCCGACGACGCCGTCCAGTTGCTCGAAGGCCTCGACCAGGAGGACAAGGAAGAGATCCTCGAAAAGCTGCCGCCGGCCGAGCGCGAGCCGCTGGAGCGCAGCCTGCTTTACCCGGAAAATTCCGCAGGCCGGCGGATGAGCTCGGAGTTTATCGCAGTGCCGCCGGACTGGACCGTCGGCCAGACGATCGACTACATGCGAGATACCCCCGATCTGCCCGACCGCTTCTACGAGGTCTACGCGGTCGATGCCGAAAAGCACTGGCAAGGCGCGGTCTCGCTCGACACGCTGCTGCGGGCGCGCCGCCCTGTGCCGCTTGCCGACCTGATCGAGGAAGACCGCCGCCGCGTCTCCGTACTCGACGACCAGGAAGAGGTCGCGCGGATGTTCGGCAAGTATAATCTGGTCGCCGCTCCGGTCGTCGACACCACCAACCGGCTGGTCGGCGTCATCACCATCGACGACGTCGTCGACGTCATCGAGGAAGAGGCCGACGAGGATCTGAAGGCGCTGGGCGGCGTCACCAGCGACGAAGAATTGTCCGACAATGTCTGGACCATCGCACGCGGCCGCTTCAACTGGCTGCTCGTCAACCTCGCGACCGCGTTCCTGGCGTCCTCCGTGCTTGGCCTGTTCGAGGGCCAGCTCGAGAAGATGGTGGCGCTCGCCGTGCTGGCGCCGATCGTGGCGAGCCAGGGCGGTAACGCCGCGACCCAGACCATGACAGTGGCAGTGCGGGCGCTGGCGACCCGCGAGCTCGGTTCCAACAATGCGTTCCGCGTCGTCATGCGCGAGGCGATGGTCGGCCTCGTCAACGGGCTCGCCTTTGCCGTCATCACCGGCGTCGCCGCGGTGGCGTGGTTCAAGATCCCGGGCCTTGGCGTCGTGATCGGCCTCGCCATCATCTGCAACCTGGTGGCCGGCGCGCTCGGCGGCATCCTGATCCCGATGGTGCTGGACCGGGTGCGCGCCGATCCGGCGGTGGCGTCGGGGACCTTCGTCACGACCATCACCGACGTGGTCGGCTTTTTCTCGTTTCTCGGCATCGCCACGCTGTGGTTCGGGCTGAAGTAACATAGCGTTTTCAAGCTGCTGCCGGCGCGCGTGAAGAAAACGCGTCAGGCAAGCGCCTCATTTATCGTTAAGTGGACCTTAAGGCGCTTGGCCGATGATGGCGGCCCACGAGGTCAATATGCAGCGCTTGCGGCTGAAAGCGGATGGACGGATTGTCGAACTGCGGGACGGGCAGGAGTTCCCGCTCGCGCCCTCGATGCCCGGGCTCGCGCCGTCGATGCCCGGCCTCGCACTTGCGATGCCCGAGCCCGAGACCGGGTCTACGGTCCCCGCGTCGAACGAAACGGCGCCGCTGCCGGCGGTGCGCGATCTGCGCCGCCGCGCCCAACTGACCCAGCTCGAATTCGCGGCAAGGCTTGGCGTGCCCGTCGAAACCATCCGAAATTGGGAGCAGGGCAAGCGTGCGCCGCGGGGACCGGCGCGGGCGTTGCTCGCTGTGATCGCGCATTCGCCGGACACCGTTTTCGCAGCGCTGGCCACCGAGCCGTCGCCCGCCTAGTTCTGCGTTTGTCGCGTTTTCTTCACGCGAAGCCGAATTCGCTAAAGTCGCGAAACGCTATCTGTTGGCACGGCTGTTCCCGCAGCCCATAATGGGGCCGGTCCGCGGATACACCAATGCTGTTTATCGAAGCCAATGGCGCAAAAATTCCGGCGATCGGGCTGGGCACCTGGGAATTGCGCGGGCGCGCCTGCGCGCGGATCGTCGAGCAGGCGCTGCGGCTCGGCTACCGCCACATCGACACCGCGCAGATGTACGACAACGAACGCGAGGTCGGCGAGGGGCTGCGCGCGGCGGGCGTGAAGCGCGATCAGGTTTTCCTCACCACCAAGATCTGGCCATCGCATTTCGCGCCCCATGATCTGGAGCGCTCCGCCAAGGAAAGCCTGGTGCGGCTGCGCCTGACCGAGGTTGATCTGTTGCTGCTGCACTGGCCAAATCCGCAGGTGCCGCTGGTGGAAACGCTGGGCGCGCTGGCACGGGTCAGGCAGCAGGGGCTCGCCCGCCATATCGGCGTATCCAATTTCACCGTGGCCCTGATCGAGGAGGCGGTGGCCTCCTGCCCGGAGCCGCTGGCGTGTGACCAGGTCGAGTATCACCCCTATCTCGACCAGGCCAAGGTGCGCGAAGCCTGTGCGCGTCACGGCATGGCACTGGTGGCCTACAGTCCCGTCGCCAAGGGCCGCATCAAGAGCGACCGCGCGCTGCAGCGGATCGGCGAGCGTTATCGCAAGACGGCGGCGCAGATCTGCCTGCGCTGGCTGGTGCAGCAGGGGGTGGCGGCTATACCGCGCACCTCGAAACTCGAGCGGCTCTCGGAGAACATCGAGATCTTCGATTTCGAGCTGTCCGAAGAGGACATGCAGCAGATATCCGACATGGGCGGCGCCGGCGGTCGGCTCACCGATTTCGGCTTCGCGCCGAAATGGGATTGAGGAGCCGCGCCACCGAACCTATGCTGACGGCAGGGGAATATCGAACATCGTTGCGATGCGATGGAGCTGCGGCGGATCATACCTTCTGAAATCACGGCGTCGGCGATCGCGCATGTATCGCTGCTGACGCTGCTGCTGCTGTTTTCGGAAGCGCATCCGTTCGGCACGGTGACCGCCGAGCAAATTCCGGTCGAGATCGTGACGCCACAGGATATTCCGGAGCAGCCGAAGCCGGTCGAGCAGGCCGTCGCCGAGACCAAGCCCGAACCTGCGCCAACCCCCGATCTCCCGGTGCCGGACAGGACCGCTGCTGCCAGAACGCCGCCGCCGTCCGGACAGCTAGAGCCGCAACCGCAGCGGCAGGCCGCGCTCGTGCGGCCGGACTCACAACCGGCGGCACCGGCCTACAAGCCGCCCGAGCCCGACATCTCGATCAAATACCAAGTGCTGCTCGGCCTGCCGCCCGATCTTTCGCCGCTGCCGTCGGCCACCGCAGCCGGGCGCAGCAAGGGCGACGACGATTTTGACGGGCCGGCGATCGAGGGCGCCAAGATCTCCAGCACGCTGATCGCGGAATTCCGGCGGCATCTCAAGACCTGCTCGAAGCTGCCGCCCTCGCTGTCGGAGGCCGACAACATCGAGGTCAAACTCCGCGTGCTGATGGCGCCGGACGGCAGGCTCGCCGCCGCTCCGGTCCCAATCGAAGGCAAGGCCTCGATGAAAGCTCTGTTGCTGATGCAGGAAGCCAGCGGCGCGCTACAGGCCTGTCAGCCCTACGCCATGCTGCCGGTGGACCGCTACGGCGAATGGAAAGTGCTCGATCTCAGCTTCACGCCGCAGGATTTTAGCGGCTCGTAGCGCGTGATCATCCCGGCCCCGGGAGAGGTGGAGGCCGCTCTTTGAGGGCCAAATGGAACCACGATCGGCGAACCGGAAGCACCGGCCGGACGTTGATAATCGACCAAGAGACGCCGAGCCTTCGGCCGGCGGCAGCTCGCGGCCCATTCACTGGCGGGAGACGAGCATGACACTCATATGGCTTGGTGTGCTTCTTGTTTTCGGCGGGATACTGCAGCTGGCGTTTCAGCCAATCTGGCATGGCCGGCTAAGCGGTAGAAAGCGACTTCGCGCCGGGCGACCGGGCGACACCCTGGAACCTGAAAGACCGGGTGGCGGCTTTGAGCTCAAATCGAACTGGCCCGGTCTTGCGCTGCTCGCACTCGGGTCCGCTTTCCTGCTTGCCGGGGCCACTATCTGAATTTTGACACCGCGCCTAGCTCCCCATCGCCCGCCAGGCGTTGGAGGCGAACTGCCGCCGCCAGGTCACGATCACGACGAGCGCGGTCGTTAGCAGCAAAACCCAGGGGCTGACGAACCAGCCGAGATAGCCGAGCGCGAAGAAAAAGGCGCGCTGGCCGCGGTTGAAATGCCGGCCCGCCGCCTCGAACAGGCGCGTCGTGCGCATCACATGGGCTTCCGCTTCCGCGGTGTCGCGCTGCGACGAGGGCGGCATCGCGCCGAACAGGATCGCGACATAATTGAACAGGCGATACGACCAGGCGAATTTGAAGAAGGCATAGATGAAGATCAGGATCAGCCCCACGCATTTGATCTCCCACAGCGCAGGCGAGGGGGTGAGATCGACCGGCAGCTCACGAAGCACGGCCAGGGCATCGTTGGTCGCGCGCAACAGCGCAAGCCCGCCACCGATCGCGATCAGGCTGGTGGAGGCGAAGAAGGCGGTGCCGTTCTGCAGCGAGGCCATGATCTGCATGTCGACCATGCGCGCTTCGCGGTCGAGCATGTTGCGCACCCACACCTCGCGGTAGCGGTTCATGCGCGCCGACAGGCTGTCGCGGCCATAGGCGGTGTGCTCAAGGGTGAAGCCGTAGACCAGCCACTCCACGACGAAGAAAGCGACGGCCGCGATATCGATCCAATAGGCGCCCATGTGTGGCGGCATCCCCGATGGTGGCTATGGCAATCGTGATGTACAGGTTGAACGCGTGCGGTGCACTATGGCAAGATCAAGCTCCCAACAGGATTTTTCCCGCAAATGTTGAAACTGGTCATCGGCAACAAGAACTATTCGTCATGGTCGATGCGGCCATGGCTGGCGCTGCGCGCCAACGACATCCCGTTCGAGGAAGTGTTCATCCCGCTCTATACCGACGACAAGGCGGACAAGGACCGGATCCTGAGCTTTTCGAAGGCGGGCAAGGTGCCGGCGCTGATCGACGGCGACCTCACGGTATGGGATTCGCTTTCGATCATCGAATATCTCGCCGAGAAATATCCGCAGGCGAAGCTGTGGCCCGAGGATCGCGCCCGCCGGGCGCATGCGCGTTCGATTTCGGCGGAGATGCATTCCGGCTTCATGCCGTTGCGCAATGAATGCGGCATGAACCTGCATCGTCCGGTCGGCGCCGTCGATCTGTCGGACGATGCGCGCGCCAATGTTGCGCGCGTCCAGGAGATCTGGGCCGATTGCAACAGCCGTTACGGCAAGGAAGGACCGTTTCTCTTCGGCGCGTTCAGCGGCGCGGACGCGATGTTCGCTCCTGTGGTGCATCGCTTTCGTACCTATGCGATCGAGGTGAAAGGCGATGCGCGGCATTATTTCGATGCCATGATGTCGCTGCCGGCGTTTCAGGAATGGACCCGCGCCGGCCTTGCCGAAACGCTCGTCATCGAACGGTTCGAGACGGTCTGATTTCGGTCGGGCCGGGGGCAGGGCGCCCGGCGCTCCGCGAAATTCGATCAATCTGCCGCCAACTGTCCGATAATGGGAAAGCCGGCCTTGACGCCGCGAGGCGGGTTTCCTCGAGGAACCCGCGGGATTGCAGGTTATCGCCCTGAAAAACATGCCGAATTGCGTATTGGCCATGCCTCGATGCCGCTGGCTTTTGGGCAGGCGGCTGTGCTAGGTTGCCGCAGGGTTCTCAAGTCGGCCGAAAGCTAGCGGGACCGTGAGCGCGGCCGGCGTTCTTGCGTAATGGAGAGGGCGTTGAAGCATAAGTACTCCGTTGGAGAGACTGTCTATTTTACTGCCAGCAACGTTGCCCGTCCGGCCGCCAGCGGCACCTATGAGGTGATCAGGCTGCTGCCGACCGATGGCGACGACTGTCAGTATCGCATCAAAAGCTCGACCGAAGCTTTCGAACGGGTAGCCAAGGAAAGCCAGCTCGCGATTTCCTGAAACAGTTGTGTGCAAGCAGCCGTTTGACGGGGTTCCATTCGAAGCGCCGTCAAAAGGCCCCGTTCGCAGAACCATTCTGCCGAAAAGCGAATGCGATAAAGACGCATTCGTCTTTCGATCGCGTTTGATGCTGCGTTGAGGGACATCGCACATGAACTGGGCATGGGCTGCGTCGCTGGATCAGATCTGGCACTCGCCGAACCTTCCATTGTACCTGACGCTGGCCACCGCCGGATTTGTCGGGATCATCGTTCTGATCACGCTGCTGCGCTCGGAGAGATCCGTGGCCAACGGCGTGCTGGCGTTGATCACGCTGCTCGCGATCGGCGTTGCGGGAGTCGTGACCTTCCGCGGCGTGGGCGCGGCCGGCCCAGTTCAGTCGGCGGAAGCGCCTCGTCCGGTCCTGACCGCGACCGCGGCATTGCCGCAACTTTCCTGCATCGACGAGCTGGCCGGTGATGCCGTCCTCGCCGCATGCGAGAAGGCGTTGTTCGGTTCGGCCGAGTCAGTGGCCGCGGCGGTGGGCTATGCGGCCTCGCAGATCACGCTATTGACCTCGCTCGGCGATGTCGCAACTGCCAACAAGGGCGCCGGCTCGGACTTGCAGGCGCTGCGCCGGGCCGTCGAGCGCGACCGCTACGGGCTGACGGCCTATGTGCTGACGGTTCGCGACCGCTGTACGCCCGCGGCCTGCCGCGCGTTCCGCTCGCTGACCGACACGCGCCAGATTGCGGCCAACATGGAGGAGCGCCTCTACGAAAACCTGATCATGCGCTACGCGGCATCGTGGAACGCGCCCACGCAGACGGCGGCCGGCATGATGGCGGCGCTACCGCCGTCCGTGCCGACAGGGAAGCCCACCAATGCCGAATTCCCGACCTCAGCCTCCACTCCGCCGGTCAGCATCATGAATCCCGAGCCGCCGGCGAAGCCGTCGCCGCCGGCTACTGCCGCGCCGGCATCGCCGGCCGCGCCGCGCCAAGCCGCGCCACCGCCGCCGGCACCATCGGCGTCACCCTCACCAGCGCTGGCCGCCGCCAAGAAGCCACCAGCGCCGCCGAAACGGCCGTCCACCGCGGCACCGGTCCAGCTCGCGCCGTCGGGTTCGGGGACTGCCGACAATGAGCAGTGATCTCCACAGGGAGTGATCTTTTCAAAGCGCACACGGGCCGCTACATCGGCGGGATCATGCCGCTTCATCTCATCAAGCTTGCCGTTGGCTGCGAGTCGGTCAAAGAACTCAAAGGGTGGGTTGCCGAACGCATGGCGACCGCCAAGAAAAAGGGACTGCCGCTCCGTCACGTCCACGTCACGCGGATGACGCCGAAGCGCGAGGGCGAGATCCTCGCCGGCGGCTCGCTCTACTGGGTGATCAAGGGCGAAATCGCCGCGCGCGAAAAGATCATCGCCATAGAGCCGTTCCGCGACAAGGACGGTATCGGGCGGTGCCGCCTGGTGATGCAGCCCAAGGTGTTTGCGGTCTCGCCCCGGCCGATGCGCCCGTTCCAGGGCTGGCGCTATTTGACCGAGGACGCAGCGCCCCCGGACCTCACCAAATCCTCCGCCGCCAGCGTGGCCGCAATGCCGGAACCGATGCGTCGCGAATTACGCGATCTCGGGCTGCTCTGAGCAGTCGGTTTCTCTCGGCTTACACCCCGATGTTATCGATCAGGCGCGTCGTGCCGAGTTTTGCGGCAACGAGAATCCGCACTGGTCCTTCCTTGACCGACGCAATCCGCGCCAGCGTTGCGGCGTGCCGGGCCTCGAAATAGTCCAGCGCGAAGCCGGCGGCGGTGATCAGGTCGCGGCCGGCTGCCATCGCGGCCTCGAAATCCTCGCCGGCCTTTAGCCGCCTGGCGCTTTCCTTCATGGCGCGATGGAGCGTCGGCGCGGTCTGCCGTTCCTCCGCCGACAGGTAGACGTTGCGCGAGGACATCGCGAGCCCGTCGCGCTCGCGCACGGTGCGCGAGCCGATCACCTTGACGCCGAGGTCGAGATCGGCGGCCATCTGGGTCACCACCCGCAATTGCTGAAAATCCTTCTCGCCGAAGATCGCGACGTCCGGCCGGCATTGGGTGAACAGCTTGCCGACCACGGTAGCGACGCCGCCGAAGAAATGTGGCCGGAAACGATCCTCGAGGCCCGCGGTAGCCGGACCTTCCGGCACGATCCTGGTGGCGAAGCCTTCCGGGTACATCACCTTGACGTCCGGATTCCAGATCAGGTCGACCTTCTCGGCGGTCAGCCTGGCGAGGTCGGCCTTCCAGGTGCGCGGATACGAACCGAAATCTTCTGAAGGTGCGAATTGCGTCGGGTTGACGAAGATCGAGACGACGACTTTCTGGGCGCGTTGCTTGGCGAGCCGCACCAGCGACACATGCCCGTCATGGAGCGCACCCATGGTCGGCACCAGCGCGACGGCGGCCTTGCGGGCGCGCAACGCCTCGACGGCGCGGCGCAATGCAGGAACGGTACGGACGACCATGGGACTACGCGACATCGGGCCTCGATCTCTTGCTGCTTGTGACGGGGTGAGGGAGCGGGCGGCGCCACGCCGTTTGGCGGGCGCGCCGACCTTATAAGGCCAGAGCTTTGCCGCCAAGGTTACTCGGGAATGGCAAGGCTACGGCAGCTCAACGCCAAAGTCGGGCGCACGCGCCCGCCGGTTGAAAAGTCTCTGGACTGATCGCGGCACCGGAACGAAATCCGCACCATCGGGATTCATGATTAAGACACACCGCGAGTGATTTGAATGCGACGTCGCGCATTTCACTTGACGGGCAGTCGCGCGTGATTTGAAGATATCGTGCGGGGGTTGAGTCATGTTGCTTCAGGCGAGCCAAGGTCAGTTCGGGTCGGCGCATGTCGTCGTGCTCGGCAACGAGAAGGGCGGTTCCGGAAAATCCACCACCGCCCTGCACATTGCCGTTGCCCTGATGAAGGCTGGGCAGCGCGTCGCCACCATCGACCTCGACTGCCGCCAGAAGAGTTTCACCCGCTACATCGCCAACCGGAGCGCGTGGGCGCGCCGCACCGGTCTCGATCTCGAAATCCCGGTGCATTACTGCATCAAGCTCGGCGAGACGATGCAGATCGCCGACAATGAAAACTCCGAGTTCCAGCAGTTCGCCGAGGCGGTCGGCACGGTCGAGCGTGCCTTCGATTTCATCGTCATCGATACGCCGGGTTCGGACTCCTATCTGATGCGGTTGGCGCATTCGATGGCCGACACGCTGGTTACCCCGATCAACGACAGCTTCCTCGATTTCGACGTGCTCGGCACCGTCGATCCCGCCACCTATTCGGTGACCGGCGAGAGCCACTATGCGGAAATGGTCCGCGACACCAGGCGCAAGCGTCGGCAACTCGACGGCGTCAGCACCGACTGGATCGTGGTGCGAAATCGCCTGTCGATGATCGGCTCTCGCAATAAGCAGCTCGTCGCCGACAGTCTGAAGGACCTCTCGCTACGGCTCGGCTTCCGTTCGATCGACGGGTTTGCCGAACGGGTGGTCTACCGCGAATTCTTTCCGCGCGGACTGACGGCCCTCGACGACATCGACGAGGCCACGCTCGGAACTCGACCCAGCATGGGCCATGTCACGGCGCGCGAGGAGGTGACCAGCCTGTTGCGCCAGCTCAAGCTGCCGCTCGACGAGCGAGGCCGCCGCCGGGCGGCCAACCGCGCTGAATGGTTCACCCAGGTCGACAAGCCGCTCGAAGTCCACGACGTCATTGGCGACATCCTGAGCGCCTGACCGCCATCGGGGCCGGCTTGGTGGTCTATCGCGGCTGGATGACCGTCATCCTGAACGGGCCGCTGTGGGCTGCGGCATGCGCGACCGCCTCGTTGGCGCGGTCGAGGCCGAACGCGGTGACCTCGAAATGATCGAGGCTGACGAGGCCTGAGCGGATCAGGGCAGCCATCAGGATCGCTGCATGCGGCGGGTACATCCATTGCCCCCGCAGGGTGATGCAGTTTCGCATCATCCAGGGGTACGGCAGGTCGAGGCCGCCGCCGCCGAGCATGCCGACGCCGCCCATCAATACCACACGCCCATAAGGCCGCACCGCCATGACCGCGGTCCGTACTTGCACGGCATTGGCCGCGGGCGGGAGGATGTCGAGCACGCAATCGATCGGGCCGGGCGCCGCCTGCAGGATGCGCGCACGATCGTTAGCCTCGTGGCCGCGCATCGGCATGGTCCGGACGCGGCCGCCGAACCGCCGCGTCAGATCGGCCAGTGCCTGCTCGTTGCGGCCGGTCGCCACCACGCAGCTTGCGCCCATCCCCAATGCCACGGCGACAGCGGCGCTGCCGAAGCTGCCGGTGGCGCCGTTGACGAGCGCGATCTCTCCGGCCTGGAATTGCGCGGCGAGGAAACCGCCATAGGGCACGAGCAGGGTGCCGAGCGCGCACCAGCGCGCGGCATCCCTTTCATCGATGTCGCCGATCGGAACCGCGTTTTCCGTCGGCACGCGCATCTGTTCGGCCCAGGCGCCGTCATGGAAATACCGTTGCAGGTGTAGCCCGCCCTCGCTGCCGGCTGTGAGCCCCTGCAGGGCAATGTCGGGCGACAGCGCATTGTCGCGAGAACGGACGGTCGGATCGCAGTAGACCCAATCGCCGGGACGAAAACGGGTCGCATCGGGGCCGATGGCGCGGATGCGGCCGATCGCACCGGGGCCGGGCACCATGGGCAATTCCATCAGGTACTTTCGTTCGCCGCTGAGGACTTCGTTGGCATAGGCCAGCACGCGGCTCGCCATGACGTCGACGATGACCTCGCCGGTGCCGAGCAGCGGGTCGGGGAGAGCTTCGATCGCAAGCGGCGATCCGAACGCATTGAGGACGGCAGCCTTCATGGAACCTCTTGATATCGTTTGACGCAGCATTCTCGCAGGCCTGAAAGTCTCAACAAGACCTGGTATTATCCTAGGACTATTGAACCCTCCTCAAAGGCGCGGCGCATGGCGGAAGCAGGTGCAAATTCCAGGCAGAGCGAACTCGGCGACTTCCTGCGCTCGCGACGGCAGAAGCTGACGCCAAAGGCCGTGGGCCTCTCGGACGGCCGGCGGCGGCGCACACCCGGCCTACGGCGCGAGGAGGTGGCCGAACTCGCTGGCATCGGCGTCGACTGGTACATCCGCCTCGAACAGGGAAGATCCGTCAGCCCTTCGGCTGCGACGATCGACGCACTGGCGCGCGCGCTGCGGCTGACCAAGGCCGAGCATCGGCATCTGAAGGAGCTCACGCAAACTACCGACCGGCGCGCCTTCATCCGCGAAACGGTGCCCCCGGCGATCCGCCGCACGGTCGAGCAGCTCAACCTTCCGGCCTATGTTACCGGGAGGCGATGGGACGTTCTCTTCTGGAATGTGGCGGCGGACGAGATCTTTGCGTTCAGCCGGCTCGCAGAGGCCGATCGCAACAGCCTGTTGTCCGTGCTGACCAACCCCGCGACGCGACGCTTGTTCGGCGCGTCATGGGCGGACGAGGCCCAGCGCATGGTCGCCCAATTCCGGGCGACGCATGACCTCTGGGCCGGCGATCCCGCCTTTCGCGACCTGCTGGCGCGTCTGCGGGAAGGCTGTTCGGAATTTGCCGGCTGGTGGGAAGCCCATGATGTCAGCGGCGTCGCGGCAGGACGGAAATCCTTGACCCATCCCAAGAAGGGCCGGCTCAAACTGGAGTATGCAAGCTTCCAGGCCAATGACGATCCGGCCTTGAAGCTCGTCATCTACACAACGGTCTAAGTCGCTGCCCTTGCCGGTATTTTTACACCTTCGGAGGTAACGGGTTCCCGCCAAGGAACAAACCAACCATTACCACGTTTTCACTAGACTTTTATCCAACCCTCGAACCAAAGGTTGACGGGAGGCAACGTAAGGAAAAGCGGTCAAATTTTTGGGAACTGGGCGGCTGCACAATGGATAGGTGCATCGCACAATGATCAGGCGGTCAATACACAACATTTGGCCTTTATGTCACGCCATCGTGACATATATCATCAACAAGGGACCGAAAGAGTCTCAAACAGGGTTGGCCCTTAGCAGGGCGCGAGGATGAATATGAAACGTGGAATTCTCGTTCTGCTTTCACTCTCGGTGCTGGTCGCTGTCGCGTATTTTACCGCGAGCAAGTGGGCGATCCGGCATGAGACGATCGCGTTCCACGATCCCGACCGTGACAATCGCCTGGTGGCGGTCAACATCGCCGTCCGCCGCGACAAGGAAATGCAGGCCAATGCCGGCTTGATCAAGCTGCCGGTTGCGATCCTCAATCACGGCAATACCGTCAAGCATACCGAGTATTCATTCCTGTCGAACGTGTTCGCCTGGCGCGGCTACCTTTCGATCAGTCCGCAGCACGATCTGCCGACCGATCCGCCGATGGTAACCAAGGTCGGCGAGCTCTATGTCGGCCGTCTGCCGCAGATTCAGCGCGGCGTGGCCAACATCCATTTCGCCATCCACGAAATGAAGAAGGTCCAGCCCAACGCCGACTATGAAAAGGTGACGATGGTCGGGCATTCGATGGGCGGCGACATCTCGATGTATTTCGCCAAGCAGTATCCCGACGAGATCAAGAAGGTGGTGACGCTGGACAATCTGCGCGTCCCGTTCCTGACCGAAGGCAAGTTCAAGATCCTGTCGTTCCGCTCCAAGGATACGCAGTTCAAGCCGGACCCCGGCGTCGTGCCTGACGACGAACAGTGCGAGCAGGCCGGTATCACGGTGGTGAACACCGGCTTCCAGCATAACGACATGCGCGATACCGGGCCTGACGCAGCCAAGTCTTCGATCGAGAAAATGCTCGACAAGTTCCTGGACGAGTCGGACAAGAGTGCCGCGTTGAAGCCGGTGCCGACCAAGGTACCGGACGTCCTCAGCAGCAGCCCGGGACCGGTGCCGCTCTCAACCCCGTTGGCCAGCAATTCGCCGCCGAAGAACAAGCCGGTTACGAACTAGACGACCGACCGCCACTGTGCATTTGCGGCTGCGTCACGAGCCGGCGCATTGACCGGCTATAGGCGCCATCCCACATAGAGCTTGCTGCTTATCCGCGAGCGCTTATGGCCGGCGAACCCATCAAACCGAAATCGGCAGGCGAAGTTGACTCGGCAAAGGCCGAGGCGCGCAAGGGCGGCCCGTTACCGGAGAAGCCATCGGCATCGGAAGACATTGCCGCCTTCGTGGCAAAGGCGCGCGCGATGTCGCCGCACCGTCCGGGCGCCAAGGGAAGGCTGGTATTTGCGCTCGACGCCACAATGAGCCGGCAGCCGACCTGGGACATGGCCTGCGCGCTGCAGGCCGACATGTTTCGCGAGGCGGCTTCGCTCGGCAGCCTCGATATCAGGCTGGTCTATTACCGCGGGTTCAACGAATGCCGCGCCACGGGATGGATCTCCGACTCCGCGCATTTGGCGCGCTTGATGAGCAAGATCGATTGCCAGGGGGGCAATACCCAGATCGGCAAGGTGCTGTCGGAGGCGCGGCGTGAGGCGGTGGCGTCCGCCGTGCGCGCGGTCGTGTTCGTCGGTGACGCCATGGAAGAGTCGGTCGACGATCTCTGCGCCAAGGCCGGCGAGCTCGGCCTGCTCAAGGTCCCCGTGTTCATGTTCCAGGAAGGCCACGACTCCACCGCCGAACAGGCGTTCCGCGAGATTGCGCGGCTCACCGGCGGGGCATGGTGCAAGTTCGATCCCGGCGCCGCGGCGCAGTTGCGCGAGCTCTTGCGCGCCGCCGCGGCCTACGTTGCCGGCGGTCGCGAAGCGCTGCTGCGGCTATCGAAGACCACCGGTGGCGCCGCCGCGCTGATCGGCCAGATCAAGTAATTACGACTTTGGTTGCCTGCGGGCCGAGCGCATGCTTTTCGGCGCCGGTGCCGCTATATTAGAGCCATGCCAACCCTGATTGCCGGCGTCGTCGCCGTTGTCGTTCTATATTTGCTGCTGCAGATGTTTCGCGCGGCCAACCCGGTCGTGCTTGCGCGCGTCATCAAAATCGCGGGCGGCGTGGTTGCGCTGGCGGTCGCGGCCTACACCGGCCTGCGTGGCGAGCTTGCCGTTGCCATTCCGCTCGGCATCTTCGGCGCCGGCCTGCTCGGCTGGTCGCCGTTCGGACCGGGCGGCTTCAGCAATATCGGCGGGATTTTCGGCGGTGGCGGACAGCGGTCGTCAGGCCAGGCCTCGCGCGTCCGTTCGCAGTTTATCGAGATGACTCTCGATCACGACAGCGGCGAATTGTCAGGACGGATCGTGGACGGGCCGAACGCCGGCCGCTCGCTTCACGAATTCGACCTGCCGCAGTTGATCGCGATGATGGCGGCCTTCGACGCCGAGAGCGTTGCCTTACTTGAAAGCTATCTTGACCGCCGGTTTCCCGCTTGGCGTCAGAACGCGCAAGGCGATACGGCAGGGGGGCAGCGTCGCGCGGCGGCGAGCGGAAAAATGACGGACGAGGAAGCCTATCAGATCCTTGGCCTGCAGCCGGGGGCGGGGCGCGACGACATCAGCCGGGCGCATCGCGCCCTGATGAAGAAACTGCATCCCGATCAGGGGGGCTCGACGTACCTCGCTGCCCGCGTAAACGAGGCCAAGGATACTCTTCTTCGCACGCATCTCTAGTTAACTCCGGCTCACGCCACCGACGCTACAAACCGAGAGTTGCCTGCCTGCCATTCTCTGACTGACGCCCCGCATCGCCCGCCGTTGTCCGGCGTGGTCGATCATTCCTTGCAGGGAAACTTAACCGTAAATTCTTGACGAGAGGTTTTCGCGGAAAGCATTGGGCCTGATCGTGCAAGAGCCCGTGCGACTGTGCTGCGAAAACAACAAAGCCGGCGCTTGCGGCGCCGGCTTTGCGACTTCAATGAAGCGCCCCGTTCAGTTGCGAACGGTCATGCAGGAAATGTCGGCGCGCTTGAGGGTCTTGCACACCGCTTCGGCCTGATCGCGATCGAGGCCGGCGAAGCGGGCGCGATAGAGCGTGCGGTTGTCCTTGGCCACGACCGTTTCCGTAAAGGGATCGGCCTTGCTGAGCAGGGCGCTGGCCTTGGTGCGGGCGAGATCGATCCGCTGCTTGGCTTCGCTTTCGCTTTCGAGCGCGCCGACCTGGACGATCCAGCCGGTGCGAACCACCGCGGGCGCGGCCGGCTTGACGGCGTCGTTCTGTTGCACGGTCTGCTGCTGGACACGGGGCGCGGGATCGGCATAGGCCATCGTCTGCGCATGGGAGCCCTGCGACGGGGGCTGTGTCAGGCTGGAGGCGGGCAATACGCCGAGCACGCCGTTGCCGGTGCCGTGGCCGGCCGGCTGCTGCGGCATGGCTGCCCTGAGAGCTTCCTTGGCAGCTTCGACCTTGCTCTCCGCGGCCTTGGCGACGACGGCGCTGGAGGTCTCGGCGACTTCGGGGTGGGCCGGGATGGCGTTGGTGACCGGCGGCGCGGCGGGCTGCGAGGGGCCGGCGGAGGCCAGCTTCATCGGCCCGGCCTTGACCTGAACGGTCTTGACCTTGACCGGCTTCATCGGCTCGGCCGAGCCGGGGATCGCCGATATCTGCTGGGTCTGGATCACACCGCTGGTCAACGGTGCGGGTTCGGGCCTGGCTTGCTGCTCGAATTTGTTCGCTTCGACCTTGGCGGCCGGCGAGGGCAGGGCCGCAGCGGCGGCCGCCATCAGCGACGGCTTGGCCGGCGCGATCGAGCGGGTCGTTTGCATGGCTGCGAGCCCCGGCTCGGCGGCGGCGAAGGCGGGCTGCGCCGCTTCGGTCGGACGCGAGGCGGTGTCGGCTTCGGCTACGTCGACGTCAGCCGGGTTGCGTTCGCTGATCGCGGCGACGGTACGCTTGGTCGCGCCTTTCTCCAGGTTCTCGGCCAGCAGATTGCGCATGGTGGCGTCGCGCGAGCCGCCGCTGCGGCCGCCCAGCACCACGCCGATCAGGTGGCGGTTGCCCCGGCGCATCGAGCTGACGAGGTTGAAGCCGGAAGCGCGGGTGTAGCCGGTCTTGATGCCGTCGACGCCCTCGACGTTGCCGAGCAGGCGATTGTGATTGCGGATCGACTGTCCCCGATAATTGAATACCGAGGTCGCGAAGTAGCGGTAGTAGCGCGGGAAGCGGTCCTGGATGGCGCGGCCGAGGGTGGCCTGATCGCGCGCGGTGGTCAGTTGCTCGTCATTGGGCAGGCCGGACGCGTTGCGATAGGTGGTCTTGCTCATGCCGAGCGCGCGCGCCTTGCGCGTCATCAGCCTGGCGAATTCGGCTTCATCGCCGGCTATGGCTTCGGCGACGACGACGGCAGCGTCGTTGGCAGAACGTGTCACCAGGCCCTTGATGGCATCCTCGACCCTCAGCGTCTGGCCTGGCTTTAGGCCGAGCTTGGTGGGAGCCTGCTCGGAGGCGTGCTCGGACACGTCCATTTCGGTGTCGAGCTTCATTTTGCCGGACTCCAGCCGCTCGAACAGCAGATAGAGTGTCATGATCTTGGTCAGTGACGCCGGGCGGCGGATACCGTCGGGATTGTTGGAACTGAGCACCGCACCGGAATTGCCGTCGACGATGATCGAGGAGAATTGCGGGCTGTAGCTTTCCCGCACGACGTGGTGGCGGCGGTGCTTGTAGCGGCGCGCTTCGGCGCTCTCGCTCGAGATCAGTATTGCTGTCGTGAAGGTAATGAGTCCGAGGGCGCACACCCGCAAAGCGCGCGAGGAAGCCAAGGTTGTACGAAGCATTTACTTCCCCGTCCCAATTTCTGTCTTGATCACCGGCTCGTGAGGCGAAATTGTGCCCACCAACCGCTGACGCTCTCCCGTTCGAAGTACCGATCCGGCCATGACGCGCGGCTGGAGCGGCCGATCAGGTCGCTGTTCTAGCTAAGATGCTGTTCACAAACAGCTTTCAGGCTGTGTGTCGGAAGACGAACAAGTCCAGGAATCAGGTTAGGCCGGGCGGGTTTCCAAAAGATTAATTAACCGTTGCGTAAGACCCTGAGTTTTTGCGCTAATTCGCCATATTTGTGCGTCGCACAATATTCCTTGACTTTATTGTGCAGTGCACATATGTAGAGAGGGGTCAGGGAGCCGGGCCTCCCGGCAATCGGTTTGCACCTGCAGTCTGGGAAAGGACTCCATGATGGTTAAGGTTGAAGACATTCAGAATTACGGCAAAGAGCATCTCGAATCGGTTGCCGCTTCCGCGAGCAACCTGCAGAGCGGCGTTCAGGCGATCGCGACCGCCTATGGCGACTACGCCAAGAAGTCGTTCGAAGACACCAAGTCGTTCGTCGAAAAGCTTTCCGGCGTGAAGTCGCTGGACAAGGCGATCGAAGCGCAGACCGAATACGCGCGCTCGTCCTACGAGACCTTCGTCGCGGAATCGCAGAAGATCGCGGGCCTCTACACCGATCTCGCCAAGCAGACCTTCAAGCCCTACGAAGGCCTGGTCGCGAAGTTCAACCCGGCTTCGCACTAATCCGTTCGCGACTTCGCGCTTCGACAACAAAAAAGCCCGGCCGTTTCGGCCGGGCTTTTTCTTGGCGGCGCTTCTCGAGACCTATCGATAGACGCGCAGCTTCGAGAGCGAGGTTCCGATCGCGGTGAAAGCCGTCGCGATCTGGCTCGAGGACGTCACGGTGGAGAACTTATCGTCACCGCTGGCGCAATACTTCAGAACTGCCGAAGTCGGATCGTTATCGGTGTTGACGTGCATTGTGTAAATGACGATGCCCTGAGCCTTGATGTTGTCGCACTGGGTGCGCTGACGGGCGTCGATCGCGCCGTTGAACTGCTGTTGGCCATTGCCATGTGACGGCCAGCGATCCTGGGTGTTCAGACCGTCGGACATCACGATCAGCACCTTTTTATAGGTATAGTTGGAATCTTCCGCCGGTGCGAAGAGCGGCGCGTTCTGAGTGAGCGATTGCCATCCCCAGGCGATCCCGATCGTCTGGTTGGTACCGCCGTTCGGAACAAGCGTGTCGATTTTCGCCTTCAGGGCGGTGAAATCATAGGTAAGGGGCATCAGTTGCGCCGGGCATGCGTTGTACTGCTCGGCGTAAAACTGCGTGGACGGAAGCGACGTGTTGGAGGTCGGCGTGGTGTTCGTCTTGTCGTAGTTCTCGTCGCGGTCCGTCACGCAACCATTCCAGGTGTTGTGGTTCCTGGGCGTCCAGGTCCTCCAGTTGCTGGCCAGACAGGAGCTTTTTGTCGTGTAGTCGTTATTGCTACAGGTACCGTTTACCGCCTCCCAGTCGGTCCAGTTGATCCAGCTCGCGTTGTAATTGCTGGCGCCGACGTTGACGTCCTTGGCGAATGGAATGAGCGAAATGTAGATGTCGCCGGGGTTTTTGGCGAGCGCGGCGATCTGGTCGATCAGCGCCTTGGCGGCCGGCTTCATCGCGGTCATCTTGCCGTCGTACTGCATGGATCCCGTCACGTCGAGCGCCAGCGCGACCCGCATCCTGACGTTGCCCCAGACCGAGGTGGAACTGGTTTTGAAATCCATGGTCGGGAAGCCCACCACCCGCATGAAACCGGTGTCTATCGAGCCGGAGCCGTTGATCAGGATGGTCGAGCCGTTGCCGGTGTTCTGCGTATAGGTCGCGTTGATCGATATCGATTTGGCTTCATTGTTGGTGTAAAGCGCCTTGAAATATGCGTCTGCTTTGGTCGCGATCTGGGAAGCGGTGATCGTGCCCTCAGTCAGGTCCTTGCCCAGCATCAGGGCGGTCGAATCGAGCGCGGCCTGCATCGAGGAGCGGGCACTGTTGGCGCGGGTGTAGTCGACCGCCGCGCCGACGAAACTGATGATCGGGATGACCGCGATCCCGAACAGGATCGCGATGTTGCCGTCGTTGGCGCCGGCGAACCGGCGTGCAGCCGTGCGAATGCGACGGATTACGACTGTATTGAGCATGGCCTCACCGCAAATGTGGTTTCTACCGGGCATTTCCGCCCGAGCCGCTGAACAGGCGGTAAACCGGTTCCGCAAAAAACGGGTCAAAGCCCGCGCACTGCCGGAGCGGCCTCCAAAACAGCCCGGTATCGTCAACGGCGGCTAAACGGCCAGCACGATCCTTTGTCAAATTCGGCAGAAACGATTAACCTTGGTCCGGATAGCCGAGCCGGGAATCGGGCCGGCCGCGGGTCGCACCAGGGCAGCATCTATGCGCTTGCGGCGATCCGGCGGTGGACCCATATTCCAGATGCCGATCCGGTCAACGGGTCGGACCGGGAGCGGCGATCTGGAAAAATGCGTTGCTGGGTACGCGGCGGTGGCTCACGCCAGAGCCGACCGCCAGTCGGTCTGGACGCGCTTTCCAGTCACCCCTTTTGGAATTTCGAACGCCTGAGCCATGTTGCAGTCAACCTTCAAAGCTTGTTCGTCCGTGCCGGTAACGTCGTCTGCTTCTGCTCCCCGAATGGGCAATGACGAGAACCGCAACGCTGGAACCAACGGGCCGTCGACCTCGGTCATCACCAAGGTCAAGCCGAAGACCAAGCGTCCGAACCTCTATCGCGTTCTCATTCTGAACGACGACTACACGCCGATGGAATTCGTCGTTCACGTGCTGGAGAAGTTCTTCCAGAAGGACGCCGAGGCGGCCACCAAGATCATGCTTCATGTCCATCACCACGGGATCGGTGAGTGCGGCGTGTTCACTTACGAGATTGCCGAGACCAAAGTGACGCAGGTCATGGATTTTGCGCGCAAGCACCAGCATCCCCTGCAATGCGTGATGGAAAAGAAATAGCCGCGCGCGGCTCTCGACCCGGTTGAACAAAGGAACGGGTCTTGCATTGTTCGGTGCTGGTCGTTTTCCCGCTAGTTTTTCGGGGAGGGTGCAGCCGTGGCGCGTAAATTTAGAGGAAAACCACGCTTGCGGAACCGGTCTTTCGCCACGATCGTACGTAACTATATGACAGGGGAAGACGAAGGTTGTTGTTGCCTGACCGGGTAATGGCGATCATGATGACCGGGGGCCATAGAGGACGAGAATGCCAACTTTTTCCCAAAGCCTTGAACAATCCCTGCATCGTGCGCTGGCGATTGCAAACGAGCGTCATCATCAATACGCGACGCTCGAACATCTTCTGCTGTCGCTGATCGATGACTCGGATGCGGCCGCGGTGATGCGTGCCTGCAGCGTCGATCTCGACAAGCTGCGCACCAGCCTTGTCAACTATCTCGAAACCGAATTCGAAAATCTGGTTACTGACGGCGCCGACGACGCCAAGCCGACCGCCGGATTCCAGCGCGTGATTCAGCGCGCGGTGATTCACGTCCAGTCCTCCGGTCGCGAAGAAGTGACCGGCGCCAACGTGCTGATCGCGATCTTCGCGGAGCGCGAAAGCCACGCCGCGTATTTCCTGCAGGAGCAGGACATGACGCGCTACGACGCGGTCAACTACATCAGCCACGGCATCGCCAAGCGGCCGGGCGTTTCCGAAGCGCGCCCGGTGCGTGGCGTCGACGAGGAGACCGAGACCAAGGGCAACGAGGACGCCAAGAAGAAGGGCGAGGCGCTCGAAACCTATTGCGTCAACCTCAACAAGAAGGCGCGCGACGGCAAGATCGATCCGGTGATCGGACGCAATTCCGAGATCAACCGCGCGATCCAGGTGCTGTGCCGCCGCCAGAAGAACAATCCGCTGTTCGTGGGCGAGGCCGGCGTCGGCAAGACCGCGATCGCGGAAGGGCTTGCCAAGCGCATTGTCGATTCCGAAGTGCCGGAAGTGCTGGCGACCGCCACCGTGTTCTCGCTCGACATGGGCACGCTGCTCGCGGGCACGCGCTACCGCGGCGATTTCGAGGAGCGCTTGAAGCAGGTCCTGAAGGAACTGGAGGCGCATCCGAGCGCCATCCTGTTCATCGATGAAATCCACACTGTGATCGGTGCTGGCGCTACCTCCGGCGGCGCGATGGATGCGTCCAACCTGCTCAAGCCGGCGCTCGCCTCCGGCACGATCCGCTGCATGGGTTCGACGACCTACAAGGAATACCGTCAGCATTTCGAGAAGGACCGCGCGCTGGTGCGGCGCTTCCAGAAGATCGACGTCAACGAGCCGACGGTGGAAGACGCGATTGCGATCCTCAAGGGCCTCAAGCCCTATTTCGAGGACTATCATCGCCTGAAATACACCAACGAGGCGATCGAGGCGGCGGTGCAATTGTCGTCGCGCTACATTCACGACCGCAAGCTGCCGGACAAGGCGATCGACGTGATCGACGAATCGGGCGCGGCGCAGATGCTCGTCGCCGAGAACCGGCGCAAGAAGACCATCGGCATCAAGGAAATCGAGACCACGATCGCGACCATGGCGCGGATTCCGCCCAAGAGCGTGTCGAAGGACGATGCCGAGGTGCTCAAGCATCTCGAGCAGACCTTGAAGCGCGTGGTGTTCGGCCAGGACAAGGCGATCGAGTCGCTGTCGGCCTCGATCAAGCTGGCGCGCGCCGGCTTGCGCGAGCCGGAGAAGCCGATCGGTTCCTACCTGTTCTCCGGCCCGACCGGCGTCGGCAAGACCGAAGTTGCAAAACAGCTCGCGGCCTCGCTCGGCGTCGAGCTGCTGCGCTTCGACATGTCCGAATACATGGAGCGGCATACCGTGTCGCGCCTGATCGGCGCACCTCCCGGCTATGTCGGCTTCGATCAGGGTGGTCTCTTGACCGACGGCGTGGACCAGCATCCGCATTGCGTGGTGCTGCTCGACGAAATCGAGAAGGCACATCCGGATCTGTACAACGTGCTGCTGCAGATCATGGATCATGGCCGCTTGACCGATCACAACGGCAAGCAGGTCAACTTCCGCAACGTGATCCTGATCATGACCACGAATGCGGGCGCCGCCGATCTGGCGCGCCAGGCCTTCGGCTTCACGCGCAACAAGCGGGAAGGCGACGACCACGAAGCGATCAACCGCCAGTTCGCGCCGGAATTCCGCAACCGGCTGGATGCGATCGTCTCGTTCGCCCATCTCAATGCCGATGTCATCGGTATGGTGGTGGAGAAGTTCGTGTTGCAGCTCGAAGCGCAGCTCGCTGACCGCGACGTCACCATCGAGCTGTCGGAGCCTGCCAAGGCCTGGCTGATCGAGCATGGCTATGACGAGCAGATGGGCGCGCGGCCGATGGCCCGTGTGATCCAGGAGCACATCAAGAAGCCCTTGGCGGATGAGGTGCTGTTCGGTCAGCTCAAGGGCGGCGGCCATGTCCGCGTCGTGCTGGTCAAGGACGCAGAGGACAAGGACAAGATCGGCTTCGAGTTCGTCGAGGGACCGGTCACGCCGAAGCCGGAAAAGCTGCCAGGCGCCCGCAAGCGCAAGCCGAAGCCGGGCGGTCCGAACGGAGGCGGCGGCTCCAAGGGGCCGGCTTCCAAGGGCCCGCTGGTCAAGGCCTAAGCGGCCTCAATCCAAACGAAGAGCCGGCGTGTCGCAAGACCGCCGGCTTTTTGAATGCCCGATTGCTTGATACCTAACTGCCCGGCCAAACCAGCGCCTGGCCGGCCACGACGTATTCACCGTTGAATGTCAGGGAAGGCGAGCCATACAGCCGTGACCGAGCTCAATTGCCTCCGAAACGCGTCGGCAGAACGCAGCATCGTCCTTGCCGGTCAGGAGGCGATAGATGGGAAGCCATTTGGTGGTTCTGGAGACATGCTGGCTTCAGCTTCAACCATACGGTGGTTGAATGAATAGGCTGCGGGCACCGTGGGATGCTGTGTTACCTACCGTGCCTTCGCGAGCGCTCAACGCTCGCCGAGCAGCTCGTCGATCTGGCGCTGCAGCTGCCGCTTCTTGATCTCGCTTTTGCGCAGCCGCTCTTCGATATCGGAGACCGGCTCGGCCGGGCTTTCCGCCCTGAATGCAACGCCGACGAAATTGTCGCGCCACCAGATCACTTTGGCGAGGAAGGAGCGGCCCTTGCGCGCGATGCGCAGCGAGAGCTGTTCCTTCGGCAACTGGACATCATTGCTGAACTCGATGGTCGCACCGCGATCGGAGATGTTGCGGACAATGCATTCGCGCGTCGCGCCGCGCTCGCCGATCTCGGCGACGCCGCCGTACATCACTTTATCGCGCACGCTCTCGCGTCGGTCCTGCATTGAAAGTCTCCCAACAAACAGGGAGACTTTTACCCCGCTTTGCTCCCTGTAGAAGTCCGCCCGGCGCAAAATGCGGCGTTAACGTAAATTAACGTCGGTTCCGAAGGCAGCGAATTCGGAGCAATTGCAGTGCAAAAAGACCGTGAACGGCGTTGGAATGGTGGATCCAGCTGCAAGCCATGATCGTTTGACGTAACGTTTTCCCGCAAATGCGCTTCCCGGATTGCGAACTGCCATGCCAAGAGGTCGGTTTCTTCGCGCCCTATGGTGCACGGTGTCGCTTACGGTGTCGCTCCTGGCCTCGTTTGCGAGCGCCATCGCCGAAGATGCGGGTGAGGCCACCCGGTCGAGCGCCGCCGCGATCCGGAAGACGGATGCGCCGGCGCGCGAAAATGAGGCGCGAGAGGCAATGTGCCTGATGATCGAGTCGGCGGCGCGGGAGTCGAACCTGCCATTGGAATTTTTCGCGCGCGTGATCTGGCAGGAGAGCCGCTTTCAGCCGGGCGCGGTAGGGCCGGTGACGCGCAGCGGCGAGCGCGCGCAGGGCATTGCGCAATTCATGCCGGGCACCGCGAACGAGCGCGGCCTGCTCGATCCCTTCAACCCGGTGCAGGCGCTGCCGAAGTCGGCGGAGTTCCTCGCCGAGCTGCGCGAGCAGTTCGGCAATCTGGGGCTCGCGGCCGCCGCCTACAATGCCGGTCCGCGCCGGGTGCAGGAGTGGCTTGCCGGCACCGGGCCGATGCCGCAGGAGACGCGCAACTACGTGCTCGCCATCACCGGCTCCACGGTGGAGGATTGGGCGAAGGCGGGAAAGGGCGGCAAGCAGCCCGAACGAATCCCCGCATCGAGCTGCCGCGAATTGATGGCGCTCCTGAAGCAGGCGCCCAATCCCTTCATCGCCGGGCTGGAGGAGCGCGTGAAGCTTGCCGCCGCGAAGCAATGGGGCGTGCAGCTCGCCGCCGGCTTTTCCCGCGACAAGGCGCTCGCGATGTATGGGCGCGCGGTCTCACGCCTTTCGAGCGTGATCGGCAATCGCGACCCCTCTATCCTGACCTCGCGCCTGCGCAGCCGCGGCCCGGCGACGTTCTACCAGGTGCGCTTCGGCGCGGACACACGCGGCGAGGCCGACGGCCTCTGCAACAGCATCCGCAAGGCAGGCGGGGCCTGCTTCGTACTGCGCAACAGGGGCGTGCCGGGCTGAGAGGATTATCGTAGCCCGGATGAGCGAAGCGATATCCGGGAATGCAATCACGGATTGTCCTTTGCCAATCAGGGGCTGCTTGCCTACGCTCTCCAGGATTCGTCGCGATCAAACTGACGGCATAACCGTGAATCAGCCTGGATTTGTAGAGTGCATCGCTCATTGGGTTCTATGTGCAGGGAGCTTCGTGCTGTGGCTTCTGCTGGATTCCGATTGGCAGAATGCACTCATGTGGGCCGTCAAGGCCCCGAGCCCTCGCTACTGGATTGATGGCACCGTCAGATGGGACAAGGTCGCTCTGTGCCTCGCCTGGAGCTTCTCGGTATTCCTGCTCCATGTCTGCCGCTACGGTATGGCTGCACGCGCGATCATAGCGTTGTTGGCAAGCGTTCTTCTTGTGCAAGGCGTCGATGCTGTCTTGAAGATCAATATGGCCGATATTCCCTACATGTATCTGGTTGTGAAATATGTTCTTCTCGCAATCATCTGGCTCGTCGCCCCGCTGCTCATAGCAGCGGTTTTGGCCGAGAATTGCCTCCGCGATCACGCTGGGCGCCTGTGCGATGATGGTATGGGTCGGGCTGTTCGATGTGATCTATCCCGGGATTGGCTGGCGCTGAGGCGCCGCTCAACAGCGCTAAGATATTTGTCGGATAAGCCGAGGCCTTGAATGTCAGGATTGCATTGGATCGAGATGCCAGGGCGGCTCGCCATCATGGCCCGTCCTCGTGCCGAAGATTGGTTGGAGGTGGACGTTACCGAATGGAGGACCTCCGGTGTCGATTTAGTCGTAAGCCTTCTCGAACGGGAAGAGGTCTCCGAACTTGGGTTGCAGCGCGAGGCTGAGCTTTGCAGGGCGTGCGGGATTGAGTTCATCTCTTTTCCGATTCCGGATCGCGGCGTGCCTGAAATCCGGCAAGCGTCAGAGATTGCCCGTTCTATAGCTGACGGTATCGCCAGCGGCCGTTCGATTGCGGTTCACTGTCGGGCAGGGATCGGCCGATCGTCCATGATCGCCGCATGTGCCATGATTTGTTCGGGCATCGAGGCCAGTGAAGCGCTTACATTGATTAGAGCAGCTCGTGGCGTGATCGTCCCGGACACCGAGGAGCAGCGTGACTGGATTATTGCATTTGGCAACGCCCGAGCAGCGCAGCCGCCGATTGCATAGCCGCCCTGAGCTGCACTTGGTTGACGCAGGCTGCTTTCGTCAGCCCTATGCGCGCAACGACTCAAATTCTCATCCGGTCCCGTGGCGCTACCTCAACTCGACTCTCCCAGTTGGAAAAGCCCGCTCCGCGCGTTCGCATGGGGCATGAGTTCGGTCGCGTCCACCGTGCTCACGCTGGTGCTGTTTGCGACCTATCTCGGCATCGGCGCGCTCGCACATGACAGCGGTTTCAGCCTGGGCTGGGTGCTCGGCAGCACGCTGCTGGTCTGGGCAGGCCCGGCACAGATCATCCTGATCTCGACGCTGGGCTCCGGCGCGACCGCGGTGCAGGCGGCGATTGCGGTCACCGTCAGCGCCATCAGGCTGTTTCCGATGGTGGTGTCGGTCTTGCCGCTGATGAAAACGCCGCGGACAAAACGCCGTCACCTCGTACTGGCGACGCATTTCATCGCCGTCACCCTGTGGGTCGAATGCTACCGGCTGTTGCCGAAAGTGCCGCGCGAGCGTCGCATTGCGTTCACGCATGGGCTCGGCTGTGGCCTCGTCACCGTTTGCATGATCGCGACCACGCTCGGCTATGGCCTGGCTGCCAAGCTGCCGCCGCTGTTCGGCGCGGCGATCCTGCTGCTGACGCCGCTTGCGTTCTTGCTGTCGACTGCGCGCAATTGCCGGCAGATATCCGACGTGCTCGCGCTGCTGCTCGGGCTCGCGCTGTTCCCGCTGGTATCGATGCTTCAAACTGGCGTCGATATTCTGATCAGCGGCATCACGGCCGGCACCATTGCCTACGGTGTTCACTGGTGGTGGGAGAGGGAGCGCGCATGAGCGAGTTCTTCGGCAGTCCGAACGCGCTGTTGATCCTGGTGCTCGCCGGTTTCCTGCCCAACGAGATCTGGCGGATGGCGGGGCTATGGTTCGGGGCCGGCGTCGACGAGAGCTCCGAAATTCTGGTGTGGGTAAGGGCGGTGGCGACCGCCATCCTCGCCGGCGTCATCGCGCAAATCCTGGTGCAGCCGCCGGGCGTGCTGGCTGATGTCCCGGACTGGCTGCGCTACGGCGCGGTCGCCGCCGGCTTTGCCGTGTTCATGCTGACGCGGCGCTCGATCTTTGCCGGCGTGGTCTCTGGCGAGATCGTCCTCGTGGCTGGGAAATGGTGGCTCGGTTGATTGCGGGCAGCCGATAATCGGGTACTGTCCGGCATATAAGAAACGCCGAGGAAACGAAAATGAACTGGTTGAAATTGTCGGCGCTGGCCTGCAGCCTCGTCTGCACCGCGCTGCCGGCGCATGCGGCGGAATACCCGGTGCGCCCGATCAAGCTGATCGTGCCCTATGCCGCGGGCGGCCCGACCGATGTGCTGGGACGCATGGTCGGCGAATATCTGGCCCGCGACCTCAAGCAGGCGGTGGTGGTCGAGAACAAGGCCGGCGCGCAGGGCGCGATCGGCGCCGAGGCGGCGGCGCGCTCCGAGCCCGACGGCTACACGCTGTTTTTCACGGCGGCATCGATCTTCGTGCTCAATCCGTTGCTCTACAAGAAGCTGCCTTACGACCCCGTGAAGGATTTCCGGATGCTGGCGTTGATCACAGACCTGCCTGTCGTCATGGAGGTTCATCCGTCCGTACCCGCCAAGACGGTCGCGGAGTTCGTGGCCTACGCCAAGCAGAACCCGGGAAAACTCAATTTCGGCTCGGCCGGCACCGGCGGCACCATTCATCTGGCCGGCGAGATGTTCAAGCAGATGGCCGGTATCGACATGGTTCATGTGGCTTACAAAGGCGCAGGACCTGCGCTGACTGACCTGCTGTCGGGTAATATCCAGGTGATGTTCGATACGCTCGGCACCGCGCTGCCGCCGGTCAAGGGTGGGCTGCTGCGGCCGCTTGCGGTCAGCTCGGCGCAACGCATTCCCGACCTGCCCGATGTGCCGACCGTGGCGGAGAGCGGCTATCCCGATTACGTCGTCGGCGTCTGGTTCGGCATCGCCGGGCCGTCGAAACTGCCTGACGATATCGCGCAAAAGCTCACGGCCAGTCTGCACAAGGCTCTGGGCGATGATACATTCCGCGCATCGCTCGAGAAGGTCGGGTATTTGCCGCTGCGACCCAAAAGCCAGGCCGAGATCGATAAATTCGTCGCGACCGATCGCGCGCGGTGGGCAGGTGTGATAAAGGCGCTCAACATCTCACTGGACTAGGCGATGGCTCAGAAGACTGAAATCCGCGAGGGCGAACTCACCGTCGACATGCCGTCGGCCCGCGATGCCGGCCTCGTCTTCATCGGCCGCATCCGCACGCCCTGGAAGTCGCGGCTGGACACGCCACGGCAGGGCCGTCACGACGGCCCGGTCTGCCGTCTCGAGATTTTCGAGCCCTGGGTGCCCGCGATCAAGGGCGTCGAATTCTATGAGAATCTCGAAGTGATCTATTGGCTGCACCAGTCGCGCCGCGATCTGGTGCTGCAGAGCCCGAAAAACAACCAGAAGACCCGCGGCACGTTTTCGCTGCGCTCGCCGGTGCGGCCCAATCCGATCGGCACCTCGATCGTGAAGTTCGTTGGCGTCGAGGGCAACACGATCCTGGTGCGCGGCCTCGACTGTCTCGATGAGACGCCGCTGCTGGATGTCAAGCCCGACCGCTGCGAGTTCTCGCCCCTGGCGGCGCAGAAGAGCGGGGATGTGGAGGGAGAATAGGTCTCTCCCGTCATTGCGAGGAGTTCGCGAGAAAATTGCAAAGCAATTTTGCGCTGAAGCGACGAAGCAATCCATTCCTCGGCTTGCGGGCCAATGGATTGCTTCCGCCTTCACCAAGGCTCCGGCGGACAAGTCGCTTCGCGTGCAATGATGGCGTCCGTAGCCCGGATGGACGAAGCGAAATCCGGGGCGGGGTGTTACAACCGTCGCATAATTCCCCGGATTGCGCTTCGCTTCATCCGGGCTACGAAGTTTATCCCAGCGCCGCCATCAGCTTGGTCGCATTGTCCTCCAGCACCTTCACATCTTCCTTGCGGCTGGCGGGCGGCAATAGCGCCACGCCGTCATGGCGCGGCATCACGTGCATGTGCAGATGGAATACGACTTGCCCGCCGGCGGGCTCGTTGAATTGCTGCACGGTGATGCCGTCGGCCTGGAACGCTTTCATCGCGGCGGCGGCGATCTTGTGGGCGGCGCGCGCGACGTGGGCGTAGTCGTCGGGGGTGATGTCGAGAATGTTGCGGGCAGGGGCTTTTGGGATCACCAGCGTATGGCCCGGCGACCTCGGCATGATGTCGAGGAAGGCCAGCACGTGGTCGTCCTCGTAGACCTTGTGGCAGGGAAACTCGCCGCGCAGGATTTTTGCGAAGGGGTTGTTGGCGTCATAGGCGGGCATGGCTGCTTCCCTCAAGTTTGGTCTTCAATCTCATATCGGCCGCAGGCGCGGTCAAGCCTCGTCGGCGGCCTTGCGGAACGGGCCGGCTTCCGTCAGCTCGCGGCCGACCTCGGCCACATAGGCGCGCTCGCGCTTCAGATAGTCCGCGATCGCGCGGCGCAAATCGGGATCGGCGATGAAGTGCGCGGAGTAGGTGGTTTGCGGCAGGTAACCGCGGGCCAGCTTATGCTCGCCCTGCGCGCCGGCTTCGACGATTTTCAGGCCGCGCTCGATCGCAAAATCGATCGCCTGATAGTAGCAGACTTCGAAATGCAGGAACGGGTGGTGCTCGATCGCGCCCCAGTTGCGGCCGAACAGCGTATCGGAGCCGACGAAATTGATCGCGCCTGCGATCCAGCGGCCGTTGCGTTTGGCCATCACCAGCATCACGTCGCGGCTCATGCTCTCGCCGATCAGCGAGAAGAATTTTCGGGTGAGATAGGGGCGGCCCCATTTGCGCGAGCCGGTCTCCATGTAGAACGCGAAGAATGCATCCCACGCATTCTCGGTGATGTCGGCACCGGTCAGGCGGTGGATCGTGATCCCCGCGGCCACCGCTTCGCGCCGCTCGCGCTTGATCGACTTGCGGTGGCGTGAGTTCAGCGAATTCAGGAAATCGTCGAAGGTGCCGTAGCCTTCATTGTGCCAGTGAAATTGCTGGTCGTTCCGCTGCAGGAATCCGTGCGCGCCCAGCAATTTTGCTTCCGCCTCGCGGGCAAAGGTCACGTGTACAGAGGAGGCGCCGGTGGCGTTGCACAGCGCCATCAGTCCGCGTGCCAGCGCTGAGCCGATCAGCTCGCGGTCGACGCCATCACGGATCAATAGCCGCGGGCCGGTTGCGGGCGTGAACGGCACCGAGACCTGCAGTTTCGGGTAATAACGTCCGCCCGCACGTTCATAAGCATCGGCCCAGCCGCGGTCGAAGACATATTCGCCTTGCGAGTGATTTTTCAGATAGCAGGGCACGATGCCGACGATCTCGCCGTCGAGCCGCGCCAGTAGATGGCGCGGACCCCAGCCTGTGCGGGCGCAGGCCGAGCCCGAGGCTTCGGCCGCCGCAAAAAATGCATGGGAAACGAAGGGGTTATAGGCTGACTTTGAAATGGCGCAGGAGCCGCTGCGCGGGGCCAGCGTGTCGAGATTTTCAAGGCCATTCGGATCGCCGGCCGGATTGGCGCAGGCGTCCCATTCCGCAGCCTTGATGTCGCTGACGGAGGGAACGGCTTCGAAGGTGATTTCGGATGATGCCATCTAGAAAATCGGACCGGTCCCATGATGCGATCAGCCATCGCCCATGGTGACCACCCCAAAGATCGTGCATTGCAACGACGACTTCAAGGCCGCATGGCGCGGATCAGGTTCCCGGGTAAAACCCTTCAAAAATCATCTGATCGGCGTAACGCGCGGCCCGTTGGCGCTGCTCGGGCGTGCGCACGGTCCAGGCGAGCAGGGGCAGGCGGAAGATGTTGCGGGCGATCCACGGGGCCGCTGCGGGCAGTTCGTTGACCCAATAGGCGACGAAATCGGGGCGGCTCCAAAACGCGTGGCGCAGATGCGTCATGCCGCGACGCTGTTCCACTGATGCTTCCGGCCACTCTTCGGCGGTATATTCGCGTTCGGCAACGATGCCGCGGGCGCGGCCGGGGATCAGTTCGCGCAGCGCCACCACCTGATCCGGATCGAAGGACATGCCAACCGCGGGGCCGTCATACGAGGCCAGTACCTCGGCCATTCGCTTCACCAGCCGGCGGTCGCCGTCGAAATGGCTTTTCACCTCGATCACCAGCGGCACGCGGCCGGCGACGAGCGAGCAGAGATCGCCGAGCGTCATCATCCGCTCCGGCGTATTCTTGAACTTCACCGCCTTGAGTTCGGCCGCGGTCTTGCCCCGCAACGCGCCGGAACCCTCGGTGAGGCGGCCAAGCGCGTTATCATGATGCACCATCGCTTCGCCATCGGACGAAAGCTGGATGTCGCATTCGATGGAAAAATTGCCGTCGACGGCGGCCTGCGCGGCCGCCGGCATGTTTTCGACGATGCCGCGCGCAATATCATGCAGGCCGCGATGAGCGACCGGCCGCGCCGTCAGCCAGTCCGGGGCACGCACGGGGAGCGCTCTGCTCAGGACACTTCGAAGATAGCGTCGACCTCGACGGCGGCATCCGATGGCAGCGACGCGACGCCGACGGTGGTGCGGGCGTGCCGGCCCTTGTCGCCGAAAGCCGTGACCATCAGGTCGGAGGCACCGTTGAGCACCTTGGGCCCGTCGAGGAAATCAGGCGCGGAATTGATGAAGCCGCCGAGCCGGACGACGCGGACCACCTTGTCGAGATCGCCGAGCGCAGCCTTGACCTGGGCCAGCAAATTGACGCCACAGCCCTGCGCTGCGGCATAGCCCTGTTCGATGGTGACGCCGGCCCCGAGCTTGCCCTTGGCAATCAGCTTGCCTTCCGCATTGGCGCAGACCTGGCCGGAGACAAACAGCAGATTGCCGCTACGCACGAAGCCGACATAGTTCGCCATGGGGGTGCGGGGCTCGTTCAGGACGATCCCCTGTGCCGCCAGCTTCTGTTCGACCGTACCCGCCATGTTTTTGTGTCCCCGCTTGATGTGACCGCGCCTGACTTCTATCAGGCGCGCATTGTTTCGCGCATCGCGCTTTGTCTTGCAAGCGACGGCGGAGCCGCGTCCCGCGCCGCGATCGAGCCGATCCTGTCCGAAACCGCCGAAAAACAGGGGCTTCGGCATCGAATTCTTACGTTTTCGTAACCCCGCCCTAGTTGCGACGCAATGGAGCCATCACTAATGTAACCGAATCTCCCATCGAGGAAAAAACTGGATATGGCTAGCTCGATTCCGGTTCGTGCGTTGGTGTTCTCGGCTGCAGCGACCCTGGTCTGCGGCTTCGCAAACGGACCGGCGCTGGCGGGCGCCAGCGGGCCGTTTCTTTCCCATCAGGCGCTGTATGAATTGAAGCTGGTCAAGTCGCGCGGAACCAATGCGATATCGGGCGCGCGCGGGCGCATCCTGTACAATTTCTCGGGCAGCGCCTGCGAGGGCTACACCTCCGAATTCCGCCAGGTGTCGGAACTCGACAGCGGTGAGGGCAAGCTGACGCTGAGCGATCTGCGGTCGCATTCCTGGGAGGATGGCGCCGGCAAGAGCTATCGCTTCAAGATCGATAGCCGGATGAACGATGCCAATTCCGCTCCGATCGATGGTATGGCGGAGCGGGTCGGCGACCGCATCACGGTCAAGTTGAAGCAGCCTGTTGCGAAGACGTTCGAGCTCGATGGCAAGGTGGTGTTTCCGACCGAGCAGATTCAGCACATCATCGCTGCCGCCCGCGCGGGCAAATCGGTACTGGAGCTGATGGTCTATGACGGCTCGGACAATGGCGAGAAGGTCTACAATACGCTGTCGGTGATCGGGCAGCCGATCCCGGGCACCCGCAGCATCGCGACGCCCGATCCCGCGACTGCCAACGACCAGATGAAGGCGCTGACCCGCTGGCCGGTGACCGTCAGCTATTACGACCGTGACGCCAAGGCCAAGGAAGGCGAGCAGACGCCGGTTTACGCGATGTCGTTCGAGCTGTTCGAAAACGGCGTCTCCCGCGCGCTGGTGCTCGACTACAATGACTTCGTGATTGCGGGTGCGATGGGCCGGTTCGACGTCAGGGATTCCAAGCCGTGCAAGTGACGGTCAAGTGACGGCACCGTCGCGCCGGTCCGCAGCCGGAGACTGCGCGCGGGTATCACAATCGTTGCTTGATTTCATCCGTGCGTGAAGTCGCCGGGCTTCAATCCGAGCGCTTTGACGGCTGGCTCCGGAAGCGGCCCTAAGGCTTCGACCCTTTCGTTCGGAGCCATCATTGCTGCGATAATCGCTTCGGCCTTTGCCGGATCCTGTTCAGCCACATAGTAGACCGAGCGAACGGGCGCACCGCCTCCCAACGGTTCAGTTGTTACGAGGACAACCTGACCATTTGCCATGCCTTGATATAGCACTGGCACGGTGCCGTTTCCACGATGGTGAGGGCCCCTGCGAGCCCGCGGTGCAGCAACGGCCATGCGGGATGGGCGTACCCATCTTGTATTGTTCAGGCGCAGCACCAATTACGAATGGTGGGATGCAGAATCGCTCTGGGAGCGAGGACGTGGCCAGCAAGAAAATGGCAGACGGAGGGCTTCCGGTCGTCGCGCGCTTTGAGGTGCGCCACCGCAACTACCTCGCGCCAGACGGCTCGATTAACCGGCCGCTCCCTGCATTCGCCTCCGATGCCGACCTCCTCACCGCGCTCTATCGAGCGATGATGCTGCTGCGCAACTTTGACCGAAAGGCTGTCGCATTGCAGCGCACCGGCCGGCTCGGGACCTACGCCGTTTCGCTAGGGCAGGAGGCGGTGTCGGTCGGGATAGCCAGCGCGATGCGCGCAGAGGACGTCCTGTTGCCCTCCTATCGCGACAATGGCGCGCTGATCTGGCGTGGGGTCAAGCTGGAGGAAATTCTTCTGTTCTGGGGAGGGGACGAGCGGGGCAATCACTTCTCCGGACCGGTCGAGGATTTCCCGTTCTGCGTTCCCGTGGGATCGCAGGCGCCGCATGCCGCAGGCGTTGCCTATGCCTTCAAGCTGCGCAAGCAGCCGCGCGTCGCCGTATGCATGTTCGGTGATGGCGCCACCTCGAAGGGGGATGTCTACGAGGCGATGAATTTTGCCGGGGTGCACAAATTGCCGGTCGTGTTCGTCGCCACCAACAATCAATGGGCTATCTCCGTCCCGTTACGGCTACAGACCGGCTGCGAAACATTGGCGCAGAAAGCCGTCGCCGCCGGCTTCATCGGCGAGCAGGTGGACGGCAGCGATGTTGTGGCGATGCGCGCCGCGGCCGAAGACGCCATCGCCGCCGCCCGTGACGGCCAGGGCCCGCGCTTCATCGAGGCGGTCACCTACCGGCTCGGCGATCATACGACCTCCGATGACGCGTTACGCTATCGTTCGGCCGAGGAAGTCCAGGCGCGCTGGAAGGAAGAGCCGATTGCGCGCCTGAGAAGCTACCTCGTCGGTCAAAAGATGTGGAGCAAGGCGCAGGAAGAACAGCTTGCCGCGGAGTGCCATGACCGCGTCGAGGCGGCGGTCGAGCGCTACCTGGCAACGGAGCCACGCCGGCCTGAATCCATGTTCGAGCATCTCTATGCCGATCTGCCCCGGGTCTATGCCGCGCAGCGCCGCAAACTCGCGGGAGAGGGCGATGCCTGAAATGACGTTGGTCGAAGCCGTCAATCTGGCGCTCGCCCGCGCGATGGAGGATGATCCTGATGTCGTCGTGCTTGGCGAAGATGTCGGCATCAATGGCGGCGTCTTCCGCGCGACCGTCGGGCTGCAAACGCGTTTCGGCTCCGAGCGCGTCCTCGATACGCCGCTTGCCGAACTCCTGATCAGCGGACTCTGCGTCGGCATGGCGGCGCAGGGCTTGAAACCCGTAGGCGAGATCCAGTTCATGGGATTTCTGTATCCCTGCATCGATCAACTGGTGAACCACGCCTCCCGAATCCGCAACCGCACGCAGGGGCGGCTTACCTGTCCAATGGTTCTGCGCACGCCGCATGGCGCCGGCATTCGCGCGCCCGAACATCATTCCGAAAGCACCGAGGCGATGCTCGCCCATATCCCCGGCTTACGCGTTGTCATTCCCTCGTCGCCGGAACGCGCGTACGGGCTGCTGCTTGCCGCGATCCGAGATCCCGATCCGGTGGTGTTTCTGGAGCCGACGCGCATCTACCGCGCGGCGAAAGGCGAGGTGGAAGACAACGGCGAAGCCTTGCCGCTGGATGTCGCCTTTGTCCTGCGCCAGGGCCGCGACGTCACGCTGATCAGCTGGGGCGCGATGCTGAAGGAAACCATGGCGGCGGCCGACGCGCTGGCTGCCGAGGGTGTCGCCGCCGAAGTGATCGATCTCGCCACGCTCAAACCCTACGATGAAGCGACGGTGCTCGGCTCGGTCGCAAAAACCGGGCGTTGCGTCATCGTGCACGAGGCGACGCGCACCGGCGGATTCGGAGCCGAGATCGCCGCACTGATCGCCGAGCGCGGCCTGACATCGCTGCTCGCGCCCGTGGCCCGCGTCACCGGCTACGACGCGATCATTCCGATGGCGCGGCTCGAGCAGCATATGATGCCATCGGTCGATCGTATCGTCACGGCCGCGCGCCAGGTATGTCAGTTCAGTTGATTGCCAGCGGACTTGTCCCATGCGCCAGTTCGTATTGCCGGATCTGGGAGAGGGTCTCGAAGAGGCGGAGATCGTGAACTGGTATGTCAACGAAGGCGATCACGTCGTCACCGATCAGCCGCTGGTTTCCGTCGAGACTGACAAGGCCGTCGTCGAGGTGCCGTCGCCGTCGAGCGGACGCATCCTACATTTGTTCGGCGCCAAGGGCGATGTGGTGAAGGTCGGCGCGCCGCTTGTCGAGTTCGCCGAAGGTCCCGAGCAGGACAGCGGAACCATTGTCGGCGAACTCGGCCCCAGTGAGTCACCGGCTGCAGCAGCAACAGTTTCCAGACGAACGGCCGGAGAGAAGGCACAAGTTTTTCCGGCGGTACGTGCGCTTGCACGCAAGCTCGACGTCGATCTCGATCTCGTCGAAGCCACAGGACCCGACGGCACCGTCACGCGTGCGGATGTGGAACGGGCGGCCAAGAGTTTGTCCCAAAGCGGACCTGCCGAACTCCTGCGCGGCTTGCGGCGTGCGATGGCTCAACGCATGACGGCGGCTCATGCCGAAATCGTCCCCGCGGGTGTCACCGATGAGGCCGATATCGACGATTGGCCAACCGGTGAGGACGTGACAATCCGACTGGTGCGAGCGATCGCTGTTGCCTGCAAGGCCGAGCCTGCGCTCAATTGCTGGTACAATTCCGGCGCGGGTGAACGGCGTCTGATCGACCGCATCGATCTCGGCATCGCCGTCGATACCGGGGGCGGGCTTATCGTTCCCGTGTTGCGCAATGTTGCAGAACGGGACGTGTCGGACCTGCGAACCGGGCTTGACCGGATGCGGGCTGACGCCGTCGCACGCGCGATACCTCCGGGAGAACTGCGCGGAGCGACGATTACGCTGTCGAATTTCGGAATGATCGGAGGCCGTTTCGCCAGCCTGATCGTCGTACCGCCACAAGTGGCGATCATCGGCGCCGGCCGGATTACCCAGGGGGTGGTCGCGTATCGGGGCCAGCCGGCGGTGAGGCGCGTGCTGCCATTGTCGCTCACCTTTGACCATCGCGTGGTGACGGGTGGTGAAGCCGCTCGCTTCCTGGTGGCACTCAAAGCAGATCTTGAGCAGATCTCGTGAAGACTGCCGTGCGCGGGGCCCCGTATGGGTATATTGAGATGCGACGAGGAGACCCCCATATCGTTTCGATAAGGGAGTCCTTGCTGTGCAGAACGTACAGGCGACTCTTGTTGCGGCCGCTGCAGCCGCTGCCCTTTTGGTCTCTCCCCTTGCCGCCCCGGCGGGGGAGAACAGCGGCAAGCTTGCGCTGACCGTCTCGGTCGACGGAGCGATCGGGCCGGCGACGGCCCGTTACGTGAAGGACGCGCTGACCAAGGCAAGCGAACGACGTGCCGAGGTTGTCATTCTCCGCATGAATACGCCGGGCGGTCTCTCGACCAGCATGCGCGAGATCATCGCAGACGTGCTGGCGTCGCGCGTGCCCGTCGTCGGTTACGTTGCGCCCTCCGGAGCCCATGCGGCCAGCGCCGGAACCTATATCCTCTACGCCACGCATATCGCGGCCATGGCGCCGGGCACCAATCTCGGAGCGGCGACGCCGGTGCAGATTGGCGGCCCGCTTCCGGGCCTGCCGGACGCTACCCCCGACAAGGGCGACAAGGACAAGAAGGACGGCAGCGACCAGAAGCCGAAGACAAAGGATGCCATGACGGCGAAGGCGACCAACGACGCCGTCGCCTTGATCCGCAGTCTCGCCGAGTTGCGCGGCCGCAATGCCGATTGGGCGGAAAAGGCGGTGCGGGAGGCCGAAAGCCTTTCCGCGAATTCCGCCTTGCAGGCGAAAGTCATCGATCTCGTCGCACGCGACCAGGCCGAACTGCTCAGGCAAATCGATGGTCGTGCGGTCGAGATTGCGGGCGGCGATACGCGGCATCTGGCGACAAGCGAAGCCGCGCGTGAAGCGCTCGACCCTGGGTGGATCTTGCGATTTCTGAGGGTGATCACCGATCCCAACATCGCCTTCATTCTCATGCTGGTCGGCATCTACGGCCTGATTTTCGAGCTTTCCTCGCCCGGCGCGGTCGCGCCCGGCGTGATCGGCACGATCTGTCTGCTGCTGGGCCTCTATGCACTCAATATGCTGCCCATCAACTATGCGGGCCTCGGCCTGATCCTGCTGGGGATCACGCTCCTGGTCATCGAAGTCTTCAATCCGACCGTGGTTATCGGTCTCGGCGGGGTTATCGCATTCGTGCTCGGAGCGGTGATGCTGTTCGAGATCGAGGAGCCAGGATTCCGGCTGTCATGGCCGGTGATCGGCATCGCGGCGGCGATCTTCATCGGCCTGATTCTGGTCGTCCTCGGCTCGCTTCAACGGGCCCGAAAAGGGCCCGTACGTCTCGGCGCGCAAGCCATGCGCGGGTTATCAGCCGAAATCCTCGACTGGTCCGAGCGCGAGGGCCACGTCTTTACCCAGGGTGAACGCTGGCAGGCGCGCGGCACTGAAGCCTTCAAGCCCGGTGAGGTGGTCGAGGTGGCCAACGTCGTGGATTTGACGCTCGTGGTACGGCGCCGGCCGGTGCTGACCGCCCGCGAAGGAGGTACGTGATGATGCTTGATTATTTGACTTATGCGACGCTCGCGGTGCTCGTGGTGCTGTTTCTGTCTTCGGCCATTCGCATCCTGCGAGAATACGAGCGAGGCGTCGTGTTCACGCTCGGCCGCTTCACCGGAGTGAAAGGTCCGGGATTCATCATCCTGATTCCGGTCGTGCAGCAGATGGTGAAGGTCGATCTCCGGGTAATGGTGCAGGTCGTACCGCCCCAGGATGTGATTTCGCGCGACAACGTTTCCGTCAAGGTCAATGCCGTTCTCTACTTCCGCATCATCGATCCCGAGCGCGCCATCATCAAGGTCGGCGATTACATGTCCGCGACCAGCCAGCTCGCGCAGACCACGCTGCGCTCGGTGCTCGGCAAGCACGAACTGGACGAGATGCTTGCCGAACGGGACCGGCTTAATGCCGACGTCCAGGAAATTCTCGACCAGCAGACCGACGTCTGGGGCATCAAGGTCACTACCGTCGAGATCAAGGATATCGATCTCAATGAAACCATGGTGCGCGCGATTGCCAAGCAGGCCGAGGCAGAACGGCTGCGGCGTGCCAAAGTGATCAATGCAATGGGCGAGCAGCAAGCCGCCGAGAAGCTCGTCGAGGCCGGCCGTACGCTGGCGCGGGAGCCGCAGGCGATGCAGTTGCGCTATTTCGCGGCGCTGCACGACATTGCCGGCGAGCGATCCTCGACCGTGGTGTTTCCGCTGCCGATGGACTTGCTCGGCCATATGACGGGAGGGCGGAGGGAAGCGACGTGACTGAGGTCGTTGCCGGCAACAAGCCACTCGCATGCCGCCGACCGAAGCAGAGGGAGTGCTGATCGATCGATGCCGCCGACATTCAGCTGGAAGGTTCGGCTGCATCCGACAACCAGGGAGAGCCACGATGGTAACTTATGTCGTGCTTGGCAGTTTCACCGACCAGGGAATCCGCAATGCCAAGGAGTCGCCGAAGCGGGCCGAGGCTTTCAGGAAGACGGCCGAGACCTTCGGAGTGACCGTAAAGGAGCTGTTCTGGACGCAGGGGCGGTATGATGTTGTGACAATCCTCGATGCGCCGGACGAATTTTCCGCCATGTCGCTCAGCTTGAGTCTTGGCGCCCTGGGCAATGTTCGCACCGAATCGTTGCGAGCCTTCTCCGCGGCGGACATGACGAAGGTTGTCGAGAAGATGCTCTGACAGCCACTCGTCAAGGACGATTTGGCGCCTGCTGCTCGATGTCCCGAACCGGGGCCTGTCCCGAGAACGGTACCTCGTGCTCGTACGCCTCCGGCTCGAACTGTTCCTTGAAGATGCCTCGCAGCAACCGCCAGAGTTCACGGTGGCCGGCCGTTTGACCGCCTTGCGTCAGATACGCCGCGATATCCATGACGTCGGTTCGATAATCCGCAGCCCCACGGATCCGCGAATCCAGGTAGGTCCACTCGTGCTCGATGTACAAGCGCTTGGTGTCGGTGTCGAAGACCAGGTTCCAGAAATCCAGTTCCGTGACTTCGGGGCCTTTGACCTGCCGATGCAACTCCCGTTTCAAAAACGCCATCTTTCGCTCCTTTTGCGTCGGATCGTGAAACGCATCCGGACCCATGGGCCCCCTGCAAATTGGAGACTTGATAGAAATCTGATCATTCCTTGCCGGTTCAAGACCGCATGGTTGAGTATTTTCCTTGAGGGATGGTCGAGAGCGTCGGACCCGGATACGCTTCGGCCCAATCAGGCACGTCAGGGAGGCGCAGACAATGAGCAAGCTCGAACAACTCCGGCCAAGCGGTCTTCACCACAACCCGGCTTACTCCCACGTCGTCGTCGCGTCAGGCGCGCGCACGATCTATATCGCGGGACAGGTGTCCACCGACGAGGAGGGGCGGGTGGTCGGCGAGGGGGATCTCGCCGCGCAGACGACACAGGTGATGCACAATATCGGGCTGGCACTGAAATCCGCCGGTGCGGGTTATTCCGATATCGTGAAGATCACCACCTTCGTCGTGGGCTACAAGCCGGAGCTCCGTCCGATCATCGGCAAGGCGCGCTCGGCCTTCTTTGAAGGCATGGAGCCGCCGGCGAGCACGCTCGTCGGTGTCACGGCGCTTGCGGCCCCGGAATGGCTGATCGAGATTGAGGCCGTGGCCGTCGTCGATTGAGGTCTCTCCTTCGTCATTGCGAGCCAACGGGTCGCGCGAATGCGCGCCCGATGACAGGCTCCGCGAAGCAATCCATGGCGCGGCATAACGGCCAGATGGATTGCTTCATCGCTTTGCTCCCTTGCGCAAACGCTTCGCGTTTGTCGCAGGCAATGACGGGGTGAGAGCGGTTACTCCTCCTCATCCTCTTCCTTCACCGGCCCCTTGTAGGCGATGCCCCGGATCACCGCGGCATTGCCGAACTTCTTGCGCAAATCATCCATCGCGCGCTCGGCATGGGCGGAGCGGCGGTCGAGCATGTCGCTGTCGTCGCCGCGCGATCCCTCGCGCAGCGCGCTGACGCCGGTGCCCATCAGGCGGAAGGCGGTGCCGTCGATCTCCCTCGCCAGCATCTCGCGTGACACCGCAAAAATCTTCGCGGCGAGCTGGGTCGGCGCCTGGATCGATTGCGAGCGGGTCCGCTGGCGGAAATCGGCGGTTTTCAGCTTCAGCGTGATAGTGCAGCCGGCCAGATTGCTGTTCTTCAGCCGCGACGACACTTTCTCCGACAGCCGCCACAACAGCCGTTCCAGCGTGGCGAAATCGCGGATGTCGTTCTCGAACGTGGTTTCGCTCGATATCGTCTTGGCGCCGCGGTCGGGCACCACGCTGCGATCGTCGATGCCACGCGCCAGCCGCCACAGCCGGCGGCCTTCGCCGCCGAACTGCTTCATCAGCTCGACCTCGTCGGCACGCTGCAGGTCTGCGATGGTGCGAAAACCCCGCTGCAGCAGCTTTTCCTGGGTTGCCGGGCCGACGCCATATATGAAGCCGACCGGCTTGTCCGCCAGCATCTCGCGGGCCTCGACCTGGTCGAGGGCGGCAAAGCCGCGGGGCTTGTCGAGATCGGAGGCGATCTTGGCCAAAAACTTGTTGCAGGACAGGCCGACGGACACCGTGATGCCGATGTCGCGCTCGACGTCGCGGGCAAAGCGCGCCAGTACTTTTGCCGGAATCATGCCGTGGACGCGCTGGGTGCCGGCAAGGTCCAAAAACGCCTCGTCGATCGACAGCGGTTCCACCAGCGGCGTCAGCGTCTGCATGGCGTGGCGCACCTCGCGGCCAACGCGGACATATTTCGCCATGTCCGGCGGAATCACGGCAGCCTGCGGGCAGAGCTCAAGCGCCTTGAACATCGGCATGGCCGAGCGCACGCCGTAGGTTCGCGAGACGTAGCAGGCAGCCGAGACCACGCCGCGCTTGCCGCCGCCGATGATCACGGGCCTGTCGGCAAGCTCCGGATTGTCGCGCTTCTCGACGGTTGCATAGAACGCGTCGCAATCGATATGGGCCAGCGTCAGCGAGGGCAGGGCATGGTGGCGAACGAGGCGCGGGGAACCGCATTCGCCGCACCGCCTCACCTTGATATCGAGGTCGCCGAGGCAGTCCCGGCAAAAGGCGCGCGGACCGTCAAACGAGGCCGCTGGTGCGCTCACGGCACGTCGCGCTCCCAGTGCGGGTCCCCCAGCACCTGACGGGCGGCGGCGATGTTGGTCGGATGCAGTTGCGAGGCGCTCGCAAATGCCTGCACGGTGGCGTCATCCCGCATCACAAAATCCAAAACCGATGCTAGAAATTGCGGGTCGGCCGCGGCGGTGCGCAGCGTCTCCGGACCGATACCGGTTTCGGCCAGGAACAGGCCCAGCCGCTCGGGATCGCCGGCAATGAAACTCAGCGCCTGAACTGCAACGATTTCAGCCACTTCGCGGGGGTTGTGAACAGGCTTTTTCAACAGACGATTTGCCTTTCCGTTAACTTATAGGCTCTACTTTGGAACCATCATGCCCGAGTCTGCGGAGTGCGTTCAACATTTGCAAACCGCTTCGTAAAACTTGGCGCATCGATTTAACGGCTTAGAGCGAAATCTGGCGCTAGTTTGAATTCACTTTTCGACAAGGGGCGGCTGCGGTGCGGGGCGTGTCGAAAAGCCGGACGTGTTTCCTGGGATGAGGGAGGGACGGGATGGCGAAAACCGTCCTGATCGTGGAGGACAACGAGCTCAACATGAAGCTCTTTCGCGATCTGTTGGAAGCGCATGGCTATCAGACTTCCGGTACCAGCAACGGTTTCGAGGCACTCGATCTCGTTCGCAAGCTGCGTCCTGATCTGATCCTGATGGACATCCAGCTTCCGCAAGTATCCGGCCTCGAAGTGACCCGCTGGATCAAGGACGATCCGGAGCTGCGCGCGATTCCGGTGGTTGCCGTTACCGCCTTTGCGATGAAAGGCGACGAAGAGCGCATCCGCGAGGGCGGCTGCGAGGCGTATCTGTCCAAACCTATTTCCGTCGGCAAGTTTATCGAAACCGTGCGGCGTTTTATCGGGTAGGAGTGAGTTTCGATGTCTGCACGTATTCTTGTCGTCGATGACGTTCCGGCAAACGTCAAGCTCCTGGAAGCCCGCCTGTCGGCCGAATATTTCGACGTGCTGACCGCCTCGAACGGCGCCGAGGCACTCGACATCTGCTCCCGCTCGGAATGCGACATCATCCTGCTCGACGTCATGATGCCTGACATGGACGGGTTCGAAGTCTGCCGCCGCCTGAAGTCCAATCCGGCCACACACTTCATTCCCGTCGTGATCGTCACAGCGCTGGACAGCCCGTCTGATCGCGTGCGCGGGCTGGAAGCCGGCGCCGACGATTTTCTCACCAAGCCGGTGTCCGACGTCGTTTTGATCGCGCGCGTTCGCTCGCTGACGCGGCTGAAGATGATGACCGATGAGCTGCGCATGCGCGCCATCACCTCGCTCGAGATCGGCATGGAAGCGCCCGAGCGCAGCGCGATCGCCGACAAGGGCGTTGGTGGGCGGATCCTGCTGGTCGACGACCGGCCGTCATCCTACGAGCGGCTGGCACCGATCCTTTCCGCCGAGCACACGGTTGACGTCGAGATCAACCCGGCGGAGGCGTTGTTTCATGCCGCCGAGGGCAATTATGACTTGCTGATCGTTTCGCTCAGCCTGGAAAATTACGACGGCCTGCGGCTGTGCAGCCAGGCGCGCTCGCTGGAGCGCACCCGCCAGTTGCCGATCCTCGCCATCTCGGACGCCGACAACAATGCGCGGCTGTTGCGCGGGCTCGAAATCGGCGTCAACGACTATCTGCTCCGTCCCGTCGACAAGAACGAACTGCTGGCGCGGGCGCGCACCCAGATCCGCAAGCGGCGTTACACCGACCATCTGCGCGACAACGTGCAGAACTCGATTGAGATGGCGATCACCGACGCACTGACCGGCCTGAACAACCGCCGCTACATGGAAAGCCATCTCTCGACGCTCGTCGAGCAGGCCTCGAGCCGCGGCAAGCCGCTAGCGCTGATGATCCTCGACATCGACTACTTCAAATCGATCAACGACACCTACGGCCACGATGCCGGCGACGACGTGCTGCGGGAATTCGCGGTGCGTATCCGCAAGTCGATCCGCGGCATCGATCTCGCCTGCCGCTACGGCGGCGAGGAGTTCGTGATCGTGATGCCGGAAACCGACCTCAATGTCGCCGGCATGGTTGCCGAGCGCCTGCGCCGCTCGATCGCCGGCGAAACCTTTGCCGTCAACAAGGGCACCAAGCGGATCGACGTCACCATCTCGATCGGCCTCGCCACGCTGGACCACAAGGACGAACCGGTCGCCGACGTGCTCAAGCGCGCCGACATGGCGCTGTATCGGGCGAAGAACGACGGCCGGAACAGGGTGGTTTCGACGGCGGCGTAAGTTGTCGTCGCGCAATTGCGTTGATCTTGCTAGATCGTCGTGCCCCGCCTTGTGCGCAATTGCGCACTGGGGCGGGGCATCCAGTACGCCGCGGCCTCTCGACTCAATCTTCAACGTCTCTGGAATACTGGGTCACCCGCTTTCGCGGGTGACGACAGCCTTTGTGCGGATGCTTAAGCCTTTGTGCGGATGCTTACGCGGAGACGCGCATTCCTTCGGCGCCTTGCTTCACCGCCTCATACGCCAGCCGCTTGAACTCGAACGAGAACGGATGCACGAACGCCATCTGGCGCTGCGCCATCATGACGCCCGCGATGTTATACCTCGGCGAGATCCACCATTGGGTGCCGGCGACGCCGCCCCAATAGAGCTCACCCGCCGCGTCGGGATGATCGAACGGCGTCGGCTTCACGATCAAGCCGCCGGCCAGGGTATAGGCCTTGCCGGGCTGCTCTCCCATCGTGGCAAAGCGGATCCACTGGCCCTCGGGCAACTGGTTGGTCATCATCTGCGCAATCGTTTCCGGCTTGAGCAGCGTCGGCCCGCCGGGCAGCAGACTTCGGATCAGCGCCACCATGTCATGCAGCGTCGAAACCAGGCCGCCACCGCCGCTGAGCCGCGCGATCGGGCGCAGATAAGCGCCTGGGAAAGGCGAGTTGTCGGTTCGGGTCAACCCCGGCTTCATCGGCTCCATCAGGTCTGCACCGGCGTAATAGGCGACCAGCCGGCCCTGATCCTTTTCCGGCACGACGAAGCCGGTATCGACCATGCCGAGCGGATCGAGAATCCGCAGCTTGATGAACTTGTCAAAACTCTGGCCGCTGATGACTTCGACCAGCCGCCCCAGCACGTCGGTGGCAAGCGAATATTCCCACGAGGTGCCCGGCTGATAGATCAGCGGCAGGCCGGCCAGCACGTCCACCATGTCGGCCAGCGTCGTCATGGGATTGTGGACGCCGCGCTCGTTCAGCACCTTGTAGATGGCGGTGCCGGGATCGAAAAAGCCGTAGCTCAGGCCGGAGCTGTGGCTGAGCAACTGACGGATGGTGATCGAGCTCCTCGCGGGCTCGGTATCGTCAAGCGAGGCGGCGCCGGGTCGCAACACCCTGCGATTTCCGAGCTGCGGAATAAATTTCTCGATTGCGTCGTCGAGCCCAAGTTTGCCTTCCTCGAACAGCAGCAGCACCGCGCAGGAGGTGATCAGCTTGGTGTTGGAGAAGACGCGGAAGATGTGGTCGGTGCGCAGCGGCGTCTGCGCCTCCTTGTCGGCCCAGCCGACGCAATTCACATCGATGAGGTCGCGCCCGCTCATGACCGCCCAGGAAATGCCCGACAGCAGGTTGTTGTCGATATAGCGTTGCATGGCCGTGCGTGCCGGTTTGAAGTCGTAGCCGCTGGCGGTCACTTTCAGGTCTTCCATTTTCGCTCCCTCTATCGCCGCTTGCTTGTGGCCAAGGTAACTACCACATCGGCCTATTGCAAAGCCACGGCGCATGGGTACTGCGCCCGTGCGCAATTGCGCACTAGGCAGGGACGACGATGTGGAGGTAGTCGCCTCAAGCTGGTGAGGAGGTCCGGGGCTTCTTCGATGCCTGTTTTGCCGCTGTACTGGTTTTGCCCACCTTCACGCCCGCATTCCGTAGCAACACCGTCACCGCTTCCTTCGCCGCGCGTGCCATCGCGGGGTCGTTGCGGACGAGATCTTGCGCGATCGAGCCGTCGACGAGCAGTGCGAGTTGCGTCGCCAGGGCTTCTGCATCCGCGACACCGAGTTGCAGCAGCAAGTCGCGAAACCAGAGGCGGCGGCTTTCCTTGAACGCGACTGCCACCTTTCGAACCGACCGGTCTTCGCCGAGTTCGGCTACCGCATTGACGAACGGACAGCCGCGAAAATCCTTGGCCGAAAAGCGCCGCTCCAGCGAATCGAAGGTGCCGAGAATCTGCTCGACCGGCGACTTGTTGGATGGCCGCGGCGGCACGAAACGTCGCGCCAGATAGGCCGAGATCAACGCGTCTTTTGACGGAAAATGATTGTAGAGCGTGCGCTTGCTGATGCCGATTTCGGCGGCGATGGTGTCGACGCCAACCGCGCGAATCCCCTGCAGATAGAACAGCCTGTCTGCGGTTTCGAGGATCCGGTCCTTCATATCGGGTTTGGCGGGCAGGGGTGCCATGCGAATGCGCGATAGCCGTTAGCTTGACAGCAGAGCCCCCTTATAGCCTAGTTACACAGGTCTGTGTACCTATTTCAGATATCAATTGCAGGACGCGGCGTTCGAATCGCGGGCCTTAGGGAGAATAAAAACAATGGCCCTGCTGCAGATTCTGCGCCCCACACTGCCCATCCTGATCGGCGCATCCGTCATGCTGACGCTCAGCATGGGCCTGCGGCAGTCGCTCGGCCTTTTCATGCAACCGCTGACGCAGGACATCCGGATTTCGGTTTCCGATTTCACGCTGGCGCTCGCAGTGCAGAATCTCGCCTGGGGTTTCCTGCAGCCGCTCGCCGGGGCGCTGACGGTGCGCTACGGCTTTCGGCCCATTATGATTGTCGGCGCGCTGCTCTATGTCGCGGGCCTCGCGCTCATGGCGGGCGCCAACGGCATTCTCAGCGTCATGATCGGCGGCGGCGTGCTGATCGGCATCTCGCTGGCCTGCACTGCGGCGGCGATCGCGATGTCGGTCGCAGCCCGCGCGGTGCCGGCGTCGGTGCGCTCGACGGTGCTTGGCCTGGTCTCGGGTGCAGGATCGCTCGGCGCGCTGTTGTCGGCGCCGATCGGACAGATTCTCAACGACGGTTATGGCTGGCGGATTGGCCTTGTCGGCTTCGTCGTGCTGTCGCTGCTGATGATTCCGGCCGCATGGTACGCGGGGCGGGTGGACAAGGTCCCGCTGCCCAAGCCCGCCGATGACGAGATCGACGACGCTTCGGCTGCCATGGCTACGAAGATGGCATTCTCCAACGCTTCGTTCGTGGTGATGACCGGCGCCTACTTCGTCTGCGGCATGCAGCTCGTCTTTCTTACCACGCATCTGCCGTCTTATCTGGCGATCTGCGGCATGGACCCGATGCTGAGCGCGCAGACGCTCGGCATGATCGGCGGCTTCAACGTGCTCGGCAGCATCTTCTTCGGCTGGGCCGGCCAGCGCTGGAACAAGCTGGCGCTGCTCGGCGGCATCTACATCTTCCGCTCCATCGCGCTCGCCTGGTACTTCACGCTGCCGCCGACGCAGGCGACCACGCTGCTGTTCGGCGCCATCATGGGGTTTCTGTGGATGGGCGTCGGCCCGCTGGTCGCGGGCGCAGTGGCCGAGATGTTCGGCCTGAAATGGCAGGCGATGATCCAGGGCCTTGCCTTCATGAGCCATCAGGCCGGCAGCTTCCTCGGCGCCTTTGGCGGCGGGGTGCTCTACGACGCGCTCGGCTCCTACACCATGGCCTGGCGGATCGGCGTCGCGCTGGGGCTGGCCGGCGGCATTATCCAGGTCGCGTTCGCGCTGATCCGGCCGAGCGGGCCGCCGCAGATGCAGACGGCTTAGCCGTTGTAGGGCGGAATCAAAAACGGGGCCGAAGGGCCCCGTTCAAACCGTCAGCGATAGGCTGCGACGTTACTTGATCTTCGATTCCTTGAACTCGACGTGCTTGCGCGCGACCGGGTCGTACTTCTTCTTGACCAGCTTGTCGGTCATGGTGCGCGAGTTCTTCTTGGCGACGTAGTAGAAGCCGGTATCCGCCGTGGAAACGAGCTTGACCTTGATGGTGACCGCTTTGGCCATGGTTGAGACCTCAAATGTCTGGAAATCTGGCGCCGGCCAAACCGGCCTGCATTTGCGCGCAACCTAGCTTCTGATCGCCCAAAGTCAAGGTTTTCGGGGCAAAAACCGGCCGGATTCGGCGGGATTAACCCTCAAAGAACCGGTTTTTCGGCCTCGGCAGCCCCAGATTCTCCCGCAGGGTCTTGCCCTCATACTCTTTTCGGAAAATCCCGCGCCTTTGCAGTTCCGGCACCACCTTGTCGACGAAATCGTCCAGCCCCGCGGGCAGGAACGGGAACATGATGTTGAAGCCGTCGCTGCCGCGGCTCACCAGCCAGTCTTCCATCTGGTCGGCGATGGTCTTGGGCGTGCCGACGAACGACAGCCCGCCATAGCCGCCGACCCGCTGGGCGAGCTGGCGCACCGTGAGCTTGTCGCGCGCGGCGGCATCGACGAGGCGTTGGCGGCCGCTCTTGCTGGCATTCGTCTCGGGGATTTCCGGCAACTGCCCGTCGGGATCGAATCCGGACGCATCCGTGCCGAGCTGCACCGAGAGCGAGGCGATGGCGCTGTCGTAATGCACCATGCTGTCGAGTTTTGCTCTCTTCTCCTTGGCTTCCTCGACGCTGTCGCCCACGACGACGAAGGCGCCGGGCAGGATCTTCAGGTGCTCGGGGTCGCGGCCGATCTTCTCCATGCGGCCCTTGATGTCGGCGTAAAGCTTTTGCCCGTCGGCGAGGCTGCCGCCGCCGGTGAACACGGCTTCGGCCGTTTCCGCTGCGAGCTGCTTGCCGTCTTCGGACGCGCCGGCCTGCACGATCAGCGGCCAGCCCTGCACGGGGCGGGCGATGTTGAGCGGCCCACGGACGGAGAGATATTTTCCCTTGTGATTGAGCACGTGCATCTTTTCGGGATCGAAATAGAGCCCGCTCTCGACGTCGCGCACGAAGGCGTCGTCGGCGAAGGAATCCCAGAGACCCGTGACCACGTCATAGAACTCGCGCGCCCGCTTGTAGCGCTCGGCGTGCTCCATGTGGTCGTCGAGCCCGAAATTGAGCGCGGCGTCCGGATTGGAGGTGGTGACGATATTCCACCCCGCGCGTCCGCCCGAGATGTGATCGAGCGAGGCGAAGCGGCGGGCAACGTGATAGGGCTCGTCGAACGTCGTCGATCCCGTCGCGATCAGGCCGATATGTTCGGTGGCGCCGGCCAGCGCCGACAGCAGCGTGAACGGCTCGAACGAGGTGACCGTGTGGCTGCGCTTGAGCGCGTTGATCGGCATGTTCAGCACGGCGAGGTGGTCCGCCATGAAGAAGGCGTCGAATTTGCCAGTCTCGAGTTTCTGGATCAGTTGCTTGATGCGCGGGAAATTGAAATTGGCATCGGGCCAGGCGCCGGGATAGCGCCACGCGCCGGTATGGATGGAGACCGGCCGCATGAAAGCGCCGAGCTTGAGTTGCCGCTGTGCCATTGCCCCGTTCCGTTGCTGTTATTGTTGGGGAAGAGATAGGGAGGCGATTACGGCAGCGCCAATGGGCAGCGTCGAGAAGGATTTTGCAATTTAAGGGACTGGAGGAGAACAATTCGACGGCGCCAATACCGTCATTGCGAGGAGCATAGCGACGAAGCAATCCACTTCCTCGCCCGGGGGAGATGGATTGCTTCGCTACGCTCGCAATGACGGGGAGAGGGCGGGGGGATGCGGAGAGAGCGGAGGCCTTACGCCCCCAGCACATCCTTTTGCATCTTGCCGCCGTAGAAATGGAAGAACGGCACCGGCGCGTCGTGGCGCAGGGGCCCGGTGGCAAGGCGGCGGTCGAGTTCGGCGAGCACGTTCTTGGTCATGGCATGCGCGTCGGCGAGCGGCTGCGAGCCGATCTCGACCCACACCAGTTCGACCAGTTCGGCATCGGCGTGGATGACGCCTTCGACCCGATGCGCGATGGCTGACGCATCCGCCGTGAAGAAGCGCGTATCGAAACGGCGGACGCGGCCGGGCGGGGTGATCGCGCGCGCGATCAGGAATAGTCCTGACGGATCGGGCAGCAGGCCGGCTTCCGCGAACGGCTTCCAGGCGCCGTCCAGCTTCACGGGCTTGTCGACCTTGCATCCCAGACAGAGGCCGGTTTCCTCACAGGCTTCGCGGATTGCGGCAACCGCGAGCGCGCGCGCCCGGGAAGGCGCGATCTTCGGGCTGCCCTTGAGAAGATTGGCTTCAAGCTCCGCGGAAATCGGAGCGGCGACCGGCACCCGGTTGTCCGACTTGTCGACACGGCCACCGGGGAAAACATACTTGCCCGGCATGAACACCACCTTGTCGTGGCGCTTGCCGACCAGCACCTTGGGCTTCTCGCCGGAGCGGTCGATCAGGATCAGGGTCGCTGCATCCTTGGGCCGGAAGTAAGGATGGTGATCGGCTTCTTTTCCTTCCTGTACGGTAGTCGCAGCGTCGCTCATTCCATCCCCATCGTGATGCTTCTTGTTGGCCCCGGTTTAGCTAGACCGGGGGAATGTCGCTGGGCGCATTCTCGTCAAAGCCGTGCATGCGCAGCGCCCATTGGAAACCGACCACCGCGCCCTTGACCGGCTGCAACAGCAGCAGCGACGAAATGAAAGTGATCGGCAAATAGATTGCCAGTTGCAGCCACACCGCGGGTGAGTAATTGGTTTCGATCCACAGCGCCGCCGGTACCACGATGTGGCCGACGATGACGATCACGAGATAGGCCGGCAGATCGTCAGCCCTGTGCGGCGAGAAGTCGAGCCCGCATACCGAGCAATTGTTGGCAGTCTTCAGGAAGGCGCGAAACATCTTGCCTTCGCCGCAGCGCGGACAACGGCAACGGAAACCGCGCTTCATCGCGGTCCAGAGATCGCGCTTTTCGGCGTGTGCGGGATCCCGGGTCCATGTCGTGGGACTCACCGTTTCCATGACTTGCCTTTCTTCGATTTGCCGGGCTTGGATTTCCCGGACTTGCCCTTGTGGAGCTTTCGAACCTTGTCGCGCGGGCTGCGGCCCGGATGCGATTTCGACGGCTTTGCCTGTGCTTTCGAGCCCTCGCGTTTTCTGCCGCGCGGAATGACCTGACCTTCCGACAACAGCTCGAACCGCAACGCGCCGGCCACTGGTGCAGCTTCTACCAGACGCACGTCGACAACGTCACCCAACCGATGCATGGCACCGCTGCGTGAGCCGACGAGCGCGTGGCGCGTCTCGTCATAATTGAAATACTCCGTGCCGAGCGTGCGGATCGGGATTAGCCCGTCGGCGCCGGTATCGGATAACTTCACGAACAAGCCGGCGCGGGTGACGCCGGAAATACGACCCTGAAACGTTGCGCCGATGCGGTCGGCGAGGAAATGTGCGATCAGCCGGTCTGCGGTCTCGCGTTCCGCCTTCATCGCGCGGCGTTCGGTCAGCGAAATCTGCGCCGCGACCTCGCTCAGTGTTTCCAGCGTCTCGCTCTCCGGCAACGCGCCTTCGCCGAGACCAAGCGCGCGGATCAGCGCCCGATGCACGATCAGATCCGCATATCGCCTGATCGGCGACGTGAAATGCGCGTAGCGGCGCAGGTTGAGGCCGAAATGGCCGTAATTCTCCGCCGAATATTCCGCCTGCGCCTGCGAGCGCAGCACCACCTCGTTGACGAGCGGTTCGTAGTCTTCGCCGCGGACCTGTCCCAGCACGCGATTGAACAGGGCAGGGCGCAACGCACCGGTCTTCGCGAACGGGAGGTCGAGTGTCTTCAGGAACTCCTGAAGGTTATGAACCTTCTCCAGGGTCGGCTCGTCGTGCACCCGATAGATAAGCGGCAGGCCCTTCTTTTCAAGCATTTCGGCGGCAGCGACATTGGCGAGGATCATGAATTCCTCGATCAGACGATGCGCGTCGAGGCGCTCCGGAACGATGACGCGATCGACCGTGCCGTCGGGCTTGAGCAGGATTTTTCGCTCGGGCAGATCGAGATCGAGCGGATCGCGCTCGTCGCGTGCGAGTTTCACCAGCGCATAGGCTGCGTAGAGCGGCTTCAGGATCGGTTCCAGCAGCGGGCCGGTGGTATCGTCGGGGCGGCCGTCGATGGCGGCCTGCGCCTGCGCGTAATGCAGCTTGGCGGCCGAACGCATCAGCACGCGATGAAAGCTGTGCGAGCGCTTGCGGCCGTCGGGGCCGATCACCAGCCGCACCGCAAGCGCGCCGCGCGGCTCGCCCGGCACCAGCGAGCAGAGATTGTTGGAGATGCGCTCGGGTAGCATCGGCACGACGCGGTCGGGGAAATAGACCGAGTTGCCGCGCGTCAGCCCATCACGGTCCAGCGCCGAGCCCGGCCGCACGTAGAAGGCGACGTCGGCAATCGCGACATGGACGATGTAGCCGCCCTTATTGTTCGGATCGGGATCGAGCGCGGCGTGCACTGCGTCGTCGTGATCTTTGGCGTCGGGCGGATCGATGGTGACAAGCGGCAAATCGCGCCAGTCTTCACGGCCTTTCAGCGTAGCTGGCTCGGCCGCCTCGGCCTCGCGCACCGCGGACGGTGAAAACGCCTGCGGAATCTCGTGGGCATGGATCGCGATCAGGCTGATCGCCTTCTCGCTCGACAGCGAGCCCAGCCGCTCCTTCACCTTGCCGGAGGCAAGGCCATAGCCGCGCGAGCGAACCAGATCGACGCTGACGAGGTCGCCGTCCTCGGCACCGCCGGTATCCGAAGGCGCGATGTTCAATTCACGTCCGGCCTGTTTCTTGTCGACGGGAACGAGCAGGCCGCCGCCACCAGGCAGCTTGCGGAAGATGCCGAGCAGGCGCGTGCGGGCTTGATCGATGATCTTGATGATTCGGCCGCGATAGGGGGCGATTTCGCCATCATCAGCCTTTTCGATCCGCAACAGGGCGCGGTCGCCGACACCGGCAGCGGTGCCCGGTTGCAGGCGGCGCGGGACGTGGATGCGGATCTTCGGCGCGGGACCGTTTTCCTCGGTGTCCCATTCTGTGGGAACGGCGAGCAATTCGCCGTCGGTGTCGCGGCCGGTGATGTCGGCGATCACGGTTGGGGGCAGGAGAGCCGTCTCGTGGATTTTCCGGCCGCGCTTGGCGATGGCGCCGTCGTCGGCGAGTTCGCGCAGGATGCGCTTCAGTTCGGCGCGGTCGGCATTCTTCAGGCCGAACTCGCGGGCGATTTCCCGCGTGCCGATCTTGCCTGGATGGGCACGGATAAAGGCAACGATGGCGTCCCGGCTCGGAAAGCCATGGTCGTGTTTTCTCTTCACTTATCCCCGGGCCTTGCCCGCGCTCTTCTTCGCGGGCGTTTTGGATGGAGCGGCGGGCTTGGCCGCCGATGTCTTGGCGGCGGAGGCGACCGGCGCGCGCGCCTTGCTGACGGCTTCCGATTTCGGCTTTGCTGCGGCTTTCTTCGCCGCTGCCTTCTTGGCAGGTTTTGGCGCGTCGGGGTCGGCAGCCTTGGTAGCGGTCTTGGCGGCCTTTTTCGGCGCGGCCTTCTTGGCGCCGCGCTTCGGCTTGCCGCCGCCCTTGGCCGCGCGCTCGTCGATCAGCGCGATGGCTTCGGCGAGCGTGATCGTGTCGGGCGTCTTGTCGCTCGGGATCGTGGCGTTGACGCCGCCGGCGGTGACATAGGCGCCGTAGCGGCCGTTCTTCACGGCGACACCGCCCAAGCTCGGATGCTCGCCCAGCGGCTTGCCGGGATCGGCGCCGAAGCGGCGGCCGCTCGGGCCTTTTGCGATCTTTTCCGCGATCAGCGTCACCGCGCGGTTGAGGCCGATGTCGAACACCTCATCGCCGGCCTCGAGACTGGCATAGGTCTTTTCGTGCCGCACGAACGGCCCGAAGCGGCCGATGCCTGCGGTGATCGGCTCGCCGGTTTCCGGATGTTTTCCAACTTCGCGCGGGAGCGACAGCAGTTTTAGAGCCAGTTCGAGCTCCATGTCGCCCGGCGACATGTTCTTCGGGATGCCGGCGCGCTTGGGCTTTTCGCCCTCTTCGTAATCCTTCTGCTCGCCGAGCTGGATGTAGGGGCCGAAACGTCCGGCCTTCACCGTCACGTCGAGGTCGGTCTCGGGATCCTTGCCCAGAACGCGGTCGGCGCTGGCTTCGCTATCGGCGGCCAGCGGGCGGGTGTAGCGGCATTCCGGATAGTTCGAGCAGCCGACAAAAGCGCCGAACTTGCCGGCCTTCAGGTTGAGCTTGCCGGTGCCGCAGGTCGGGCACTGCCTGACATCGCCGCCATCCGCGCGTGGCGGATAGATGTGCGGCCCCAGCATGTCGTCGAGCACGTCCAGCACCTCGGCGACGCGCAGATCCTTGATGTCGTTGACCGCGCCGATGAAGCCGGCCCAGAAATCCTGCAACACCTGCTGCCAGGAAATCTCGTTGTTGGAGATGCGGTCGAGCTGCTCTTCCAGTGCGGCGGTGAAGTCGTACTCCACATAGCGCGAGAAGAAGTTTTCAAGAAACGCGACCACGACGCGGCCCTTGTCCTCGCCGTGCAGCCGCTTCTTCTCCAGCTTGACGTAGCCGCGATCTTTCAGCACCTGCAGGATCGAGGCGTAGGTCGAGGGACGGCCGATGCCGAGCTCTTCCATCCGCTTGACCAGCGACGCTTCGGAGAAGCGCGGCGGCGGCTCGGTGAAGTGTTGCGTGACGGCAAGATCCTGCCGCTTCAACGGCTCGCCTTCGCTCATGGCGGGGAGGCGGCGGGAATCCTCGTCTTCCTCGTCGTCGCGGCCTTCCTGGTAGAGCGCGAGGAAGCCGTCGAACTTGATGACCTGGCCGGAAGCGCGCAGCTCCAGCACGCGGGAGCCGGCTTTCGCCGCGATATCGACGGTGGTGCGTTCGAGTTCGGCCGATTCCATCTGGCTCGCAATGGTGCGGATCCAGATCAGCTCATAAAGCTTGGCCTGATCGGGATCGAGGCGGCGGCGCATCTCGGCGGGACGGCGCGCCAGATCGGTCGGGCGGATCGCTTCGTGCGCTTCCTGCGCGTTCTTGGCCTTGGTCTGGTACTGGCGCGGCGCATCCGGCACATAGGCCTTGCCGTAATCCTCGCCGATCACCTTGCGGGCCTGCGTGATCGCGGAGCCGTCGATCTGCACGCCGTCGGTTCGCATATAGGTGATGAGACCGGTGGTCTCGCCGCCGATGTCGATGCCTTCATACAGCCGCTGCGCGATCCGCATGGTGTGCGCCGGCGCAAAGCCGAGCTTGCGGCTCGCTTCCTGCTGCAGCGTCGAAGTGGTGAAGGGCGCTTGCGGATTGCGGCGGGCCGGCTTTGCCTCAACCGTCGAAACCGTGAAGTTTGCGGCTTCGATCGCCTTCTTGAGGTCTTCGGCTTCGGCGCCGGAGCCGATGTCGAGCCGTTGGATCTTCTTGCCGTCGGCGCCGACAAGCCGCGCTTCGAAGCTATCGCCGCGCGGCGTGGTCAGCGTCGCGACCAGCGACCAGTATTCGCGGGGGACGAATTTTTCGATCTCGAGTTCGCGATCGCAGACCAGCCGCAGCGCGACCGACTGCACACGGCCGGCCGAGCGCGCGCCGGGCAGCTTGCGCCACAGCACCGGTGAGAGCGTGAAGCCGACCAGATAGTCCAGCGCGCGGCGCGCCATATAGGCGTCGACCAGCGCGCCGTCGATCTGGCGCGGCGCCTTCATGGCGTCAGTCACGGCCTGCTTGGTAATGGCGTTGAACACCACGCGCTCGATCTTCTGATCTTTCAGCGCGCGCTTCTCTTTCATGACCTCCAGCACGTGCCAGGAGATCGCTTCACCCTCGCGATCAGGGTCGGTTGCGAGAATCAGGCGGTCGGCACCCTTCAGCGCTTTCGCGATGTCGTTGAGTCGGCCAGCCGCCTTGGGATCGACCTCCCAGATCATCTGAAAGTTAGCTTCCGGGTCGACGGAACCGTTCTTGGCAGGGAGGTCACGGACATGGCCGAACGAGGCCAGAACCTCATAGGAGGCGCCCAAATACTTATTGATCGTCTTGGCTTTCGCCGGCGACTCCACGATGACGATATTCATGTCATTCCAATGGCTTACGGGAAAAGATAAAGGCGGGTTCCGCGAGACTCGCGGCCCACCGATTGGACCCGAACATGGGTGGTGAGGCGGCCCCTGTCAAATCAGCAAATGCCGCCAGGGAACCTTTTGATGTCCACTTATATCTGAGGAGTTGCGAAATGCGCCCTAGAGTTGCGCCATCAAAGGGGTTATTTCTGGGCAATACTTTGTGTCATTGGGATGCAAGTTTTTTGAGCAAAGCTGCTGGCGGCCGGAAGCGGAAAGCTTCAGGCAAGAAACCGGACTCGCCAACCGAAGTACCAGAACGAGGTGAAGAGGGCGGCCCTGACGAGGCCGTAGCCTTCATTGCGGAGACCGTTGCCGAACTGGTCAAGCTCGCGGAGCGCCATCGGCTCGAGGTGCTCAGTCATCTGCTCGGCATGGCGCAGCTCGAGGCGGAAGAGCGGCTGCGGACCCGGAGCAAGCACAAGCTGTCGTGAACTTGGAGTGATGATGGATCGGCAGCTACGCTCTAACTCGCTTGCCAATCTTTCCCGCCGGACGCGCCTTCAGGGCGGTGTCTCCGGCACCCAATAGCCGCCCATCCTGCGAATAGAGTTCGAGCTTGCGGACCGGCTTACCCTTTTCCTTATCGACGAGGATGGTGGCGATCTCCTCGGGCCGCTCGTCGAATTCCTCGCTCCATTGCCGCAAGGCGACCAGGATCGGAAACACGCCGCGGCCCTTCGGCGTCAGCAGATATTCCTGATAGACGCTGCCGTCGGAGGCGGGGGCGATCTTGAGAATACCCTGATCGACCAGCGCGCGCAGCCGCACGGCGAGGATGTTCTTGGCGAGGCCGAGCCGCTTCTGGAATTCGCCGAAGCGGCTGATACCGAACAGCGCCTCGCGAATGATGAGGAGCGACCACCAGTCGCCGATCGCATCCAGCGAGCGCGCGATCGGGCAGTCGTCGTGCTCAAAGCTGGTGCGTTTCACCATAGTGGGGCTTCCCGTTGAATCCTTGTTGACGCGTTCTCTTCACTTCGCTTGAAAACGCTCTCTGCGTGCCGATCACGGTCTTGTGTGGTTGCAATATTAAACCAGACGCTCTACGTAGGCAATCTGGTTTAATTATGCAACCATCGGAGAAGCCATGAGGCTTGCGAACAAGACGGCGTTGATCACAGGGGGCAACAGCGGCATCGGTCTTGCGACCGCAAGATTGTTCGTGGCCGAAGGCGCCCGGGTCGTCATCACCGGACGAAATCAGGCGACGCTCGATGCCGCCGCCAAGGAATTGGGGCCGAACGCGCTCGCGCTCGCCGCCGACGCGACTGACATTGCCGCCACCGAAGCTGCGATCGGGAAGGGGGCTGAAAAGTTCGGCAAGTACGACATCCTGTTCGCCAATGCCGGCATCGCCGGCGGCACGCCGCTGGGCGCCACCGATATCGAAGCGTTCCAGAAGGTCATCAGCACCAATCTCACTGGCGTGTTCTTCACCGTGCAGTCGGCGCTGCCGCATCTCAACGACAACGGCTCGATCATCCTCAACGGCTCGGTGATCTCCGTGCTCGGCATTCCCGGCTATTCGGCCTATGGCGCGGCCAAGGCCGGCGTGCGGGCCATGGCGCGGATCATGGCGTCGGAATTGTCGCCGCGCGGCATCCGCGTCAACGTGGTGGCCCCGGGCGCGATTCGCACCCCGATCTGGGGCGCGGCAATCGCCACGCCGGAAGCCGAAAAGGCCTTTGAAAAGCGGATCGCGCTGTCGACGCCACTCGGCCGCATCGGCGAACCCGACCATATCTCGAAGACGGTGTTGTTCCTTGCTTCGGACGATTCCGCCCATGTGCAGGGCCAGGAACTGTTCGTCGACGGCGGCGCCACGGCCTCGCCGAGCGGTGCGCCGATCTATCGGGGGTAAGCCTGCTTCCGTGGCCTCGGTCAGTCCGCCGACCTGCGACGGATTGGCGCTGAGCCGGAAGGGCGCATTGAACGTTAGTCGTCATTGCCGGACATTCGAAGCATAGGAGTTTTTTGACGCAAGAGAACTGGAAGCAGTCATGCCGAAAAAGGCTGGCGTCTCTTCATCCGCGTCGCAGAAGTCGGACAGCGGGCAATTCGTTTCAGTTGCGCTGTTTTCCGGCGTCGGTCTTTTGATCTCCCTCGTGATCGTTCTCTGCCGCATGAACGGCATTTTCTAAATTGTTTCCCCAACCATGCAGGGCGGCTGCCGTCGGATGAGACGGCAGCCAGTCCTTCACCCTAAGCGGCGTGCAGATCGCCTGCGGCTTTCAGCGCGCCGGCGACAGCTTTTTCGCGGTGCTCAGGGCCGACCTGAATGCCATCGGCGGAAATGAATTCCGGATTCCGGATTCCGATGAAGCCGAATACCCAGCGCAAATAGGTTTCGACGTGTTCGCCAGGGGCGACCGGTGTGTCCGCGCCGTAATAGCCGCCGCGGGAGATCGCGATGATGACGCGCTTGTTGCCGGCCAGACCTTCGACGCCTTGCGCGCCGTACTTGAACGTCTTGCCCGCGACCAGGATGCGGTCGATCCAGGCCTTGAGCTGGCTCGGGACGGTGAAGTTATACATGGGCGCGCCGATCACGACGATGTCGGCGGCCAGAAACTCGTTCAGCACCGCCTGGCCGGCGGCGATGTCGTCGCGCAATGAGGCGTCCGGGGGCGCTCCCTGACTGGCGGCGAGGTGCAAACCAGACAGATGCGCCAGCGGCGTCAGCGTCAGATCGCGATAGCTGACTTCGAGGCCCGGGGTGGACTGGCGCAGGCGGTCAACCACGGCGGCGGAAACCTGGCGGCTGACGGAGTGGGGGCCGAGAACGCTGGAATCGAGATGCAGAAGTTTCATGGTAGGGGTCACCCTTTGGTATAGGTTTGTAACTGGCGCTATATGAGTGACCGTGGCATAACCCCGCAAGAACGCACATTTTTCTCACCCGAGCACATCCATGAGACCCGAGCACAAGATTGTGCCTGCCATGCCTCCGGGCCCGCATGCCGAGGGCAGTTGCCGCGCGGTGGCTTCCGTGCTGGCCCGCGTCGGCGACAAATGGAGTGTGCTCGTGATCATGATGCTGATCGATGGGCCGATGCGCTTCAATGAGCTCAAGCGCAAGATCGGCGGCATCTCGCAGCGGATGCTGACGCTCACCTTGCGCGGACTTGAGCGCGACGGCCTCGTGACGCGCACGATCTTTCCGACCATCCCGCCGCGGGTCGATTACGAACTGACCGATCTGGGCCGTGGGCTGGCGCAGCCGGTGCAGGCGCTCGGCAAATGGGCGTTCGAGCACCTGCCGGAGATCGAGGGCGCGCGGGTTAGTTTCGATGCGCGCAACGAAAAAGATTAGGGCGTGTACTCATAAATCAGGGGCGTAGTCTTCGTCGTGCCTGATGTCGGCTCATCGCTCAACAGCAGCACAAAAGCGGACATCGCTGGAGGTCGCTGAAGTGCCAAGAAGAGACATTGCGCCAATGTTCTTAGCGCGATGAATGTGCTGGCGAGGCAGCAAAATCCTTGATCTCCCGGTCGCGGCTTAGGCGAACGACCGGCACTTCTGCACCATACTTCAGGCGCTCAGCCTCGATAACTGGCTTGCGGTCGGCGTTGTAGCGCCACGCCTCTCGCATCAAATTCCAGTCGAACTGTTCTGGGCATCCCTTGGGCAAGTCCGGTCGTATCCCGTCGCGAGCAAAGGCTGAACGCCAGGCGATACGCCACTGGCAGAGCCAACGCGGGCGCTCGATAACAACCAAGGTATCGGCCCGCGCCAGCGTAAGATCGAAGGCCAGCCCCGAGAAACTGCCGTCGACGACCCAGCCCTCGCTCGCGATTGCATCGGCGACGCGCGCCCGAAAGCTCGCTTTGTCCGATGCCTTCCAACCGGGCAGCCAGTAGAGCACATCAAGATGCACCACCGGCAGCCCCAGCTTTTGCCCCAGGTTCAGGGCGAGGCGTGTTTTGCCGCTGCCTTGGCAACCAATGACGATGACCCTGCGCATGGTGCGAAGCGCTTCATAGGAATACACGGCGAAAGAATATTTAGTTGCGGGACTTCCGGAAAGGGTCATAAGGCGCGATTCGGTCGATTGTTCGGCTACTTCCGGTTTGCCTCGGTAAGCCTACGATTGCAGAGCCAGACCGGACATCGCTTTCGGGCCAAGAGCGGAACTTCACTGCTTGGGCGGTGGACGCAATGACGAGTGATGATGGGCTATGACCCAATCGTTGCTCTCTTTGACAAGAACCATCATGAAACGTGCTGGCTCTGGCACGAGTTTGCCCTCGCGGTTACGCATGAAATCGTTGAAGCCGACTGCCAGTATGGTTGTGGGATTGATCACCTTCAGCTGCTTCTCCACGAATTCGACCTTGTTGCCGGTGCCGATTACCACAGTAAAGTATTGCGTAATTGCCTCACGCCCCAATGTTAGATCTCTGCTCCTGGTGCCATGTAGGATCGCGTCGGTCGCATACAGCTTAGCGACGGCGACGTTGTCGTTGGCGTCGTAAGCAGCTTTCCATCGGGCAAACAAAGCATCCGCCTCCTCCTCGGGACCTGCGAACACCTGAGCTGGAGCCATCGCCAACAGCGCCACCAACAAGACTCGTCCGAATGCGAGCATGGCTTCCTCCTGATGTCATCAGAACGGTTGGCTTCCGATTGTGTCATTACGCCGCGTCGTAAGCAACACTTCACGCCCGGCGACTTCCGAGTTGGGTCACAAGCGGCGGTCGAAGGATCGCTGATGCGATGTCCGGACTGCCCTCAATACCAGACCAGCCGGAAGTGACGAAGTTGGTCGGCTTAGGGTCCGATTGTGTTGAAAAAGGCGGCTGTTGCGACGCAGAGATATCAGTGATTCAGTCTGTCTAATTGGCAGGACTGAAGGTCATGATGGGGCATCGGCAAATCGAACAAGCTGCGTTGTTCTATGAGTTC